>NZ_NQWI01000179.1 GCF_002532535.1 Candidatus Viridilinea mediisalina | reverse complement strand
GCGCGGGCTTCGACAAGCTCAGCCAGCGCGGTGGGGGTGGCGCGGGCTTCGACAAGCTCAGCCAGCGCGGTGGGGGTTCGGGGGCATGGCCCCCGACACATCCCCCTTGGGAGTTGGGGCGCAGCCCCAAGATCAATGGTCATGGTGATGCTCACCATCATCACCATGCTGCCGATAGCTACACGACGCACAATTCATCTGCACCATTCCGTCGCGCAACTCCTCGTAGCGAAACGCCGTCGCCGCCAGCAGGCCAGCATGGGGAAAAAGATGTTGGCCTACAAGAATTTCGATCTGAGGATAATGTTCCTGCGCCAGCCGTGCTTGGTTGACAATGTCATCGCGCACAAAGCCAGCGAAGAGCAGGTAGGGCAGCACCACTACCCGCTGCGCCCCGAGGCGCACACAGCGGCCCAGCGCCTGGCCCACATCGGGCGGCACCACCGTCTGGTAGGCATACTCAACGATAGCATAGCCATGGATCTCACTGAGCAGCCGGGCGAGACGAGCCAACTCCGCGTTACTCTGCGGATCTTTGCTCCCGCGCCCCACCAGGAGGAGCGCCGTTGCTTCGTCGCTCACCGCCTGGCGACTCGTCGCCAGAGCCGCTGCGGCCCGCTCGGCCAAGACGCCAACGAGGTGCAACTGCGGCCCCAAGGGGGCACCATAGCGTACCACAATTCCTGCATGTTCCGCTTGGGCTGCGGCCAACAGGTTGGGCACATCACGCTTCTGGTGGCGACCCGCCCCCAAGAAGAGGGGTAGGGCCAAAATCTCGGTAGCGCCCTGCGCCACACAGAGCGCCACCCCCGCACCAATCGAAGGCTCGGCCAACTCAAGGAAACAGGGCTGTGTCGCCACGCCCAGATGCTGCGCCAGATCCGCCGCGAACTGAATGAACTCGCCATTGCCCGCCGCGTCGGGGCTGCCATGGCCGATGAGGAGAAGGGTGGGTTTTTGTTGATTCATTGGATGTGTCTCTACGTTTTGTTCCGTTTTGGCGGCGCAGCCGGCAAAACGGAACGCAAAGTCTGTTTTGGCGGCGGCGAAGCCTCCCCCAAGCCCCCTCCTAGTGGGGGCGGCGAGCCTCCCCCAAAACAAAAAAACCGGCCTCTCGTGAGAGCCGGTGGGGGCAAAGGCTGACCGTACTGTACAAGGAGCACGGGGCACGTTCGCCCTCCTTGGCACGAGAAGGGAGGAACACAACGTCGCGGGAGGTCTCCTGGCTCCGCGCTACCACGAGGGAAGCGCGTTACAGTTGCGGCACAGCGCTGGACTCACACCAGCTTCCACCTTTAGACCCTCAGCATCCGGGCTGTCGGGCGACCGCGACGGTATGGGGTTTGGGTAGGTTCAACGGGGCTGATTATAGCACTATTCAGGTTGATGTGCCAACAACGCTACTGTGCAGTCGTATTGTGTTCATTTAAGGATAAAGTCAAAGTGTGACTTCGTGTTTTTTAATGCGATGCTCCGTTATACTTGAAAGTGAAATCTTTCATCGAACGTATGATTGCTAATAGATCAAACTGAAGCTGATCTACCATTGTCTCATCATCATAGTACGAGACATCACCAGAGTACACTTTACCATTGCGCCAAAAAGATCGAGTGCGCACATGTGGTCTAATGTGAATGATTCTGTGCATCTTGAACGGATGCGCGATCTCCACACCCTGCTTCATTTGTTTCAGCAATGCTGCTATTGCTCCGCCTGCTATATATCCAAGTTTGGTGGGTACCGCACATCGATTCTTTTTGAATATCAACAGGTAAGCTTCGCCAGTTGCCCCCTGGTGGGACTAGTGCGAGATATTTGAGTTTGCGCGAACTAAAGTTTAATACTTCAGGGAAAGGATCTACAAAGCCATCCCCAATAACATCACCTAGAGTTTTGAAAGGTGGAAGATCATCTTCAGGACGATTACTGTATTGCGGTTCGGGAAAATGAGCAAGTAGATTGTGACGATTGCCAATACATATGATTCGCTCTCGTATCTGAGGGGCACCGTAGTTCACTGCATTCACGATGTAACAGTCTACACGATAGCCAATCTTTTGAAATTCGTCCAATACGAGTCGTAATAACGAGCCGTGGCTGTAGTAATCGGGAGGATGGACAGTTGTAGCAGGTTCTTTTTTAGTAGATGGTATGATGGGCATGGACAACAAGCCACGAACGTTCTCCATGACAAATGTGTGGGGGCGAAGTTCATCAATCAGACGAATGAATTCAAAAATAAGTTGCCCACGAACATCATGAATGCCTTCTCGCTTGCCAAAAACACTAAACGCTTGGCAAGGTGGCCCCCCAGCAACTAAGTCAATCTCTCCCTCTAATCTCCCTAGTTTACGTAGATCACTGCCTGATACATTGGTTATGTTTCCCATACCCGGTAGATTTGGGCGATTTAGTTTAATCGTCTGAACTGCTTCAGGATCATTTTCAACATAGACCGCTGTCTCGAAGCCTGCCATTTCGAGACCTAAGTCGAGTCCCATTGCACCAGAAAATAGTGAAACAAACTTTGTCTTCATAAGGTTTTTCCTATTCAGTAGAACAAATGTATTTTCATCTTAACATGACCGACCAACTTTGTCAACGCTCCCCGTCCACCATCTCCCGCCGCGCCACCCAGCGCCGCATCAGTTCTACGGTGAAGCGGTAGCGCCCCTCGGCGACGATGAGCACGTCGTGGTCGTTGAGCTTGGCGAGTGCGCCGTCAAGCTCGGGGTTGGGTTCGGGCAGCGCGGCAGCGAGTTGGGCTCGGGTGAGGCCCGCTGCATGGGGCGCGAGGGCGCTCAGGATGGCGGGTTGGCCCGCCGGGGCGCTGTGTTGCGCCTGATGCCAGATGCCACTAAAGTAGGCGTCGCCGTCGCGGAAGAAGTTGGGTGCCGCCAATACCGCCTCCAGATCGGCCATGTGGAAGCGCCGCTCCTGCTCGCGCCCCTCCTCAAAGCTGCGTTGGTTGAAACGGCTCACCAGCGCGTGGCCCAGCAGGTTGACCAAAAAGGGCTGCCCGTTGGTGAGGTCGAGCATCGTCGTAACTACATCCTCGTCATAGTCGAGATCAAAATCGGGCGTCGGCTCAACAATCAGCCGCCGCGCCGCCCCCCGCGCCAAGAAGCTCACCTTGATCGCGGTCACACTGCCAAAGAGCGGATCCCAATAGTCGCGCCGCCGCTCCTCTAGCGTATGCAGCCCGGCAAAGGCCAAGACCAGCCAGGGGAAGGTCTGAAACGCGCCGCGCCAGAAACGGAGCAGGCGGGGCAACTCAGCGGCAAGTTGCTGCTCAAGCAGTTCAAATTCGTCCAGCGTCACAATCAGCCGCCGCCCGGCGCGCAGCCCCTCAAGCCGCCTCAAGAAGCGGCGGAAGGCCATATAGGCGTGATCGGAGGTAAAATCGGCCTCACGCGGCTCCGCCAAGCCCGCCAGCCCCTGCCCAGCACACGCATCATAGATAGCGATAGCCAACTGAAAGAGCAGATCGGCCTCATCGCGCACAGAGCCCACCATCTGCAGATTAAAATCAACAATCAGCGTCTGCTGGCCAAAACGCTGCCCCAGATTGCGTAGAATACTCGTCTTGCCCATGCGCCGGTGGCCATAGAGCAGCACCGAAGGCACAACCCCCTGCGGCGACCACAACTCCTCCAAGCGGCGCAAGACATCCTCGCGGCCCACAAAGCGACTCCCCTCCGCCGGATTATTCAGAATGTAGGGGTTGTCCACCGGCCCCACCTGCAACGCACGCCCCACCACGCCACCCTCCGCAATCAGCAGCGCCTGCCACTGGCGCACAATGCGGCGCAAGAGGTGGCTATCGGGCGCAACCACCCGCTCAGCCACCGCCTGTCCCAAGCGCGTCAACGCATCAGTCGCCCGCAGCAGCGCGCCCTGCTTATTCGCCCGGCTCGTGCTATCCAGATAGGTTCGCACCTCACCTACAATCTGCCCAAGCTGCCCCAGCGCCGCCCAGGTCGCGGCGAAATCGTGGGTGGGGGAAGGCGCGACAGATAGGTCATTGGGATGCGCTGGATGGCCCTCACCCCCTACCCCCTCTCCCGCGTGGCGGGAGCGGGGGGAAGTTGTTGAGATTCTTGGTGTGGCGATGCGCTCTTTTGCGGCCTCTGGATGGCCCTCACCCCCTACCCCTCTCCCACGTTGTGGGAGAGGGGGGAAGCTGTCGAGATTCTTGGTGTGGCGATGCGCTCTTTTGCGGCCTCTGGATGGCCCTCACCGCCCGCGTTGTGGGAGAGGGGGGAAGCTGTTGAGATTCTTGGTGTTGCTATGCGCTCTTTTGCGGCCTCACCCACCTCCGCCAGTGTCCCACAAGCCAAACAGCGCGCCATGAGCCCATAGGCCGCGCCCAGCTCCGTGCCGCCAGGGTAGGCCGCGAGGCCACCATAGATCTCCTGGTAGCGCCGCAGATCGAAGGGTTCTTCGCCCGCCTCAAGCTCCTGCTGCGCGGCAAGCAGCGCTTCCAACATGCCCGCATAGCGCGTCAGCGGCGTCACCCGCCGCTCGCGCAGCCAGCGACTCAGCCGGTAGACCCAGCGGTTGCTGTCGTTGCTGCTCTTGAGCCAACGCTGGTCCAACTCGGCGCAGAGCAGTTGGCGTAGCGCTAGGTAGCGTTGCCAATGAAAACCGGTAAGTGGTGCATACACATACTCATCCAAACTAGGATCGCGCAACAGGCGGTAGTAGGCATGCAGCGGATCGGCCTGGGCGTGCAGGTAGCGGTAGAGTACCACCTGGGCCACATAGCCTTGGAAGGGGTTGCGCGCCACCTGCGCCAGCAGGCGCAACCCCGCCGCCTCATTCTGCGCTAGTTGGCGCAAGAGGAAGCGGCGGCTGAAGGGCAGCGGCAGTACGGTGAGTTCATCCCATGCCAGTGGATGGCGTCGCGTCCAGGGACTCAGCAGCGCAGGGATGAGGTGGACGGGGTAGAAGGGCAGGCGTAGCGCACCGATGGCGACCGCCACGCCGCCCACCACGCCGAACGCCACGCCGCCCACCACGCCCAACGACACGCCCAACGACACGCCGACCGCCACGCCGACCGCCACGCCGAATGTCACGCCGACCGCCACGCCTTCCACCACGCCTTCCACCACGCTGGCCAACACGCCGACCAACACGCCGGCCACCACGCCGACCGACACGCCCAACGACACGCCGACCGCCACGTCGCCCGTCACGCCGAATGTCACGCCGAATGCCACGCCGCCCACCACGCCGAATGCCACGCCGGCCGCCACGCCGGCCGCCACGCCGGCCGCCACGCCGGCCGCCACGCCCCATGCCACACCACGGGCCAAACCCGCCCAAGCCACCGGCGTCCCTTGCAGCCAACTAACCAGCAGCACCAGCGGCAGGCTCAGTCCCAAGGCCAGCAGCGGCAGCATCAGCCAGAGGTGGCGGTAGGCGCGGATCTGCCAGAAGATGCGCAGCGCCGCCACACCCTCATCGGCGGCGCGGTAGGCCCGTGGATCGGCTTGGTAGAGGTAGCACTTGAGCGCCGTGGGGCGCATAAAGATCCAGTAGGCGAGGAGGAGGTAGTGGTAGGGGTTGAGCGGGTTGAGGCAGGCGGGTAGCCTGCCGTGGTAGGTGGGGAAGGTGGGCATTTGAGAGTCCGAAAGGCCGATAGCCGAAAGGCCGATAGCCGACTGTAGGGGCGTAGTAGCGCTTTCAGGATAGCGAAGGTTCGTAGGGACGTTCCTGTTTGTGCCGTAGGTAGTGCCGACGTTAGGGAAGCAGAAATTTTCAAGTATCCCAGCAGCCTGTCATACTGAATAGTTCATGGGCGAGCATCGTAGTGCCGACTTTAGTCGGCTGAGGTCTGTGGCAGCGATGGGAAGCCGACTAACTTCGGCACTACCTACGGCGCAAACAGGAACATTGCTACGAACCTTCGCTCAGGGTGGCCACGCAAACGGGGCAATCAACAACATCCGCTTCCCTTAGTCGGCTGAGGTCTGTGGCAGCGACGGGATGCCGACTAATGGTGTTCCAGAAATTAATCCGGTGTCGCGGCACGGGCTAGACCTGATAGATATGCCAGATTTGCGAGGTCTGGTTAGCGGATTATTTACTGGAAGACCATAAGTCGGCACTACGATGGTCGTGAACCATGAACTATTCAGCATGACAGGCTGCTGGGATACGTAACAATCTCTGCTTCCCTAACACCGTTTTTTGCTCTACCGCTTTCCACAAGAGCGCAACCCCCTATGCGCCACGCAAGCGACGCAATTCCTCGCGCAGTGCATTGAGTTCAGCTTCGGCTAGCGTGCGCGCTTGCGCTTCCGCATGAGCGCGGGCTTCTGCCTCGGCACGGGCTTGGGCTTCGCTACGGGCGCGGGCCTCCGCCTCGGTGCGTGCTTGCGCCTCCTCAGCACGCAATTGCGCCTCGTAGAGCGCTTGCGCTTCGGCATCGGCGCGGGCTTCTGCTTCGTAGCGGACGCGGGCTTCGGCAAGATCGGCGCGGGCGATGGCGGCTTCGGCGGCGCTCATCGCGGCTTCCGCAGCTTGCACCACCGTCACGTAGTCGCCAAGTTCGTTGCCCTGCGCGTCGTAGCAGACAACGTGATC
>NZ_NQWI01000018.1:11524-69405 GCF_002532535.1 Candidatus Viridilinea mediisalina | reverse complement strand
CTCCTACCTCCTACCTCCTACCTCCTACCTCCTACCTCCTACCTCCTACCTCCTACCTCCTACCTCCTACCTCCTACTTCCTACCTCCTACCTCCTACGACGGATACACCCGGCCCTCCTCAACACGCAGGCGCGTGATGTTGGCCAAGAATTCAGCCCCAAAGATGCCTAAATCCGTGGCGGTGAGCAGGGTCTGCTGGTTGGGGCGGCGGATGGTTTCGAGTAGGTGGGCGCGCCGCTGGGCGTCCAGTTCGCTCAACATGTCGTCGAGCAGCAGCACGGGCGCATCGCCCGCCCGTTGGCGCATGAGTTCCGCTTCGCCCAGTTTGAGCGCCAGGGCGACGCTGCGCTGCTGCCCGCGTGAGCCGTAGCGCCCCAGGTTGACCCCATCCACACGAAAGACGAGGTCGTCGCGGTGCGGCCCCAGCAGCGTCTGGCCACGGGCCACTTCATCGCGGCGGGCGGCGCGTAGCCCGGCTGCCAGTTGGTTGGCGAGACCCCCGGCATTCTGGTTGGTCTCCAGTTCAAGGCTGGGCTGATAGGCCACCAGCAGCGGCGCACTCCCGCCACTAATCTGCTGGTAGAGCGGGCCAACGAGTGCATTGAGTTCATGCACCGCCCGCAGTCGTTCAGCCAACAGATAGCCACCCGCCGCAGTTAACTCTTGGTCCCAGTAGGCCAACTCATCATCCACGGCACGCAGCGGGCGGCGCCGCTCGCGCCAGGCACGCAGTAGGCTATTGCGCTGCTGCGCGATCTTCTGGTAGTGGGCGAGCGTGCGGACATAGTGGGGATCGAGTTGCGAGAGGGTAATATCGAGGTAGCGGCGGCGCTCGTTGGGCGGGCCATCAACCAAGACCAGATCGGCAGGGGTGAAGAGTACGACACGCAGTTGACCCACGAGATCAATGGCGCGGGCGGGTCGGCGATCAATCCGCACCAACTTACTGGACGCAGCGGTCAACTGGCCATCCTCATCGGTACGCCGCTGCACCAGCACCTCAAGGCGCAGTGGGCCGCTCTTACGCTGCACCTCAGCCAGCATACGGGCAAAGGGCGGCACTCCCGCTTCACCAAGGGCATCCCAACGCACCAGATCACGGTCGGCGCTCACCCGCGTCGAGCGCGTGGTAGCCAAAAAGAAGAGCGCCTCAAGGATACTCGTCTTTCCCGCAGCATTTGGGCCATAGAGCAGCGTAATAGCGGGAGTAAGCCCAAGTTCGAGGCGCTGATAATTACGGAAATCGCGCAGCGTCAGGTGGGAGACATCCACTAGCGTCGGATAGGCAACTCACGTAGCGCTGTCAAATCAGCGCAGCCAGTACAGAACATCGCCACACGCAGTTCATGGATAAAAGCAGAGAGCCCTTCCACAACCGCTTCGGCACCGCGTTCATCAATGGCGCTAAAGAGGGCAGGTTTCGCGGTACCGGCAAGATCGGCACCCAAGGCGATCGCCTTCGCCACATCAACGCCACTACGCACCCCACCAGAGGCAATCAGCGTAGCACTGGGCAGAGTCGAACGCACCTCCTGAAGCGCCTCAAGCGTAGGCAGACCCCAATCGGCAAACGCACCAGCAACCCGGCGGCCCTGCTCATGAGGCTGGCGGAAGCGTTCAACCTCGCTCCAACTCGTGCCCCCGGCCCCCGCAATATCAATAATCTTCACACCGCACATATAGAGATCGTAGGCATTATCGGCACTAATGCCATTGCCCACCTCTTTGATCACCACAGGAACTTCCAGAGCGCGGCAGATCTGTTCAATCTTACTGAGCAGACCCTTAAAATTGGTGTTACCCTCAGGCTGGACAGCCTCTTGTAGCGGATTGAGGTGTAAAATGAGCGCATCGGCCTCAATCATCTCCACCGCCCGGCGACAATGATCCACCCCAAAGCCATAGTTGAGTTGCACAGCCCCCAGATTAGCCAAAAGCGGAATCCGGGGGGCCACCTGGCGCACCTGGTAGGTCGCAGCGAGCCGTCCGTCCACCACCGCGGCGCGTTGCGAACCAACGCCCATCGGCAACCCCAAGGCTTCAGCCGCCTCGGCCAGGGCCAGATTGATCTTCTGCGCCTCAGCAGCGCCACCCGTCATCGAACTGATCAACAGCGGCGCACCAATCGGTTTGCCAAGAAAGGTCATCTGCGTATTGACGTCAGCCAGATCGATTTCAGGGAGGGCAGTATGGGGCAGCCGATAGGCAGCAAAACCGCTTGCCACACCCTTCGCGTCAACATCCTCACCCAGGACGATTCTGATATGATCCAGCTTTCGCCCTTCGGTCTGGCCGGAATCGGGCATGTGACCCTCCTTCACATTAGGGATCAAGTAGCGGGAAATAGGCGGAGCGATCATACCAGCAAAATAGGGGGGCGTCAAACATGATCCTCGAAATCATTCGCATCGAAAACATGCACGGCGAACGCGACCGCCAAGCGGTCTTGGCGGCAGTAGCACGGATCCCAGGCGTCCAACGTGCTCATGCCAACGCTGCCACAGGCACATTGCAGCTTGAGCGCAGCCCGACGGCGAGCCTCGCGGCCATCGTGCGGGCGCTTGAAGCGGCGGGTTATCGGGTAGCTTTGCTGGCTTGAGAACCAGAGGGAGTAGAGGGCACAGAGAACACAGAGAATTTGAACCACAGAGGCACAGAGAACACAGAGAATTTGAACCACAGAGGCACAGAGAACACAGAGGGTAGCGATACAGGGGTTGTTTTATTTTAGGATATGGCAATTTCTATTTCCATTTCTTTCCCTTCCTCTGTGTCCTCTGTGCCTCTGTGGTTCAACCCTCTGTACCTCTTATTCTCCCTCCCTCTCCATCACGGTTGCGCGCCGGACATAGCATTATCCAGCACCCGCTGGAACGCCTGCATATCACTCTGCAGGTCTGTGAGCCGCTGGGCGACTTGGTTGGTAAGCACATCGGCACTGACCACATCGGAGGTGCGGAGGCGCACTGTTTCGGCTAGGACATTATCGAGGTTGGCCTGAATACTCTGGAGTTGCGCCTGAATACGCCCGATGTAGGTAGTCAGGTCGGCGGCATTGCGCTGCTTCTCGGCGAGCGCACGGCGCGTCTCTTGGAGTTGCTGGATCGTATAGGCATCGGCACTCGCGGCAATTTGGCGGTCGGTAGTATTGATGCGCTCTTGCAGGTGGGCAAGGTTGATCTGGCGCAGGTAGCGTTCAATCAACTGGCCCTTATCGGCCAACTTGTAGGCTTCATCAACCAATTCATGGGTTTGGCTGGTGATCCGCTCCAAGAGCCGCTGCAACCCGCCGCTCGCTTGGGTCGCTGCGCGCCGGATTTCGCGCTGCGTGCGCTCAATTGAGGCAATGTTGCTACGAAAGGTACCACTGGTCAGGCGCGGACGCGGCGGGCGCTGACTAGCGGCGATCAGTTCGGGATCGCGTCCGCCGGTAACAACCATGAGGCCATAGACCATCAAGCCCAGTGGCAATAACCAGAGGTAAATGTTAAGCCCAGCGAGGATTGCCACGACCAAGACCACCACCGCCAACGGACGCCGCGCCGCGTACAGATAGGGGTTGGGCATCAAGGGACTCCTTTTAGCGATTGGCCCAGAGGATCAACAGGGTATCAAGCTCCTCGCGTGAAAGACGTTCAACCTGTTGCCCAAGTTGGGCTTGGATGCCATAGCTACTGTAGAAGTAGAAGGGATTACTCAATTCCTCGCTCATAATCGGCACCGCCGCATCGGCGGGGCGGAAGCCGTGTTGACGGGCCAACTGCTGTTGCGGACGGTCGCGCAGGAAGCTCCGCAGACGCTCGGCGGCTGCGCGCTCATCGGAACTGGTCAGCGGGGCGTTCAGAATGGCATAGGGGTAATCACTAAAGATCGTTTTGGGTGGATAGTAGACCCGCAGCGTCGCATCCCAACGCTCTTGGGCCTCACTCAAATGCTGGATCGCCACATGTTCATAGACCAGAGCCAGATCATAGCGGCTCGGCCCAAACTGCACCAAACTACGCATCACATCGGCGCTACTACGATCAGCTTGAGGCACCGCTTGCCGGATCTCATCAAGCCATTGGCGCAACTCTGGGTTACGCACATCTGCAAGTTCTAGGCCACTGGTACGCTCATAGAAGCCATACGCCATCAACACGAGCGTCTGCATGCCACTCGTACTCTCCAGCGGATCGGCCAAACCCAGCTTGAGTTGGCCCCAGGCTTCAGCCTCAGCAACCTGTGGTGCATCTTGGGCAAACCCGGCCCGCTGCGTCACCCCGGCCCAACCCTCCGGATCACTCGCGGCTGCATGGATGTCCCACCAGAAGCGCTGCATCCCATCAGGCCAGAGGCGGCGCGCCCGATCTTCCCAGGCCACCAGCACCAGCGGCGACAAGACCATGGGAGTCACACTGTTGCGTACAAGCGGATCGCCCGCATTGAGGCCCGCCCACGCAATCTGCAACTCATCGAGCCAGAAGCTACTAGCGGGACTAAGTGCCGTAGGCGGGGGATATTCGCCCCAATCTTGGCGAGCGACGCGATCAACCATCTCCCATGAATCCATGGCAACCAGCCGCATGGTAATTGGACGCCCACTGACGCTCGGGCGGCGAGCGTGGAAGTTTTGCGCCGCCGCATACATCCACGGCTGCTGCTCATCATCGAACCAGACAACCAGTTCAATCGGCTGGCTCCCCGGCCCAATCCCCAGATTGATCGGCGCATAGCCCCAAAACCCCGGCAGTGCCACCACCGTCTTGAGGCCCCATGCCAGCAGACAGAGAACCAGATAGCCGAAAGCAATGCTACGCATACGAGTGTACATTACCCTAAAAATATTACGCCTAGCCCCGGCCCAAGCGATCAAGGGCAGCATTCCACGCCTTCATGCGGTCGGGATTGCCGCCCACATCGGGATGGTGCAGGCGCGCCATAGCTTTGCGGATGGCGTTGGCCTCCTCTTCGCTGATCTGATTGCTCAGCGCACTCATATCAACCACCGGATGCTCTAGCTCTAGCTCGGTACTGAGGCCCGCTTCGAGGCGTTGGGCGCGGGTGCGCCAGAAGTCGCGCTCGTGTACGAGGGTGGTATTCTCGCGCATCGTTTCGGTCAGGGTATTGACCATCTTGGCATGGGCGCGCTTGGCTTCATTGGCCGCATCGTGCGCCTTTTCCAATTGGCGTCGCAGCCCACGCACAAGCTGCTGGGTCTCGGCCAGTTCACGCCGGAGCAATTCAGTTTCGCACTCGGCGCTGCTCTTGGTCGTAACGGGCAGCTCGTCGGGCTGTAACACGCCTAACCTCCTCAACCTCCACAATCATCCTAACTCTAGTATAGCCCGTTCAAGCAAATGATGCCAATTGGATGTTCTCCAGCAGCACCGCAAGGGTCAACTGGGCACAACGCTCCCAGGTAAACATGGCGGCACGGGCGAGACCCCGTTCGCGTAGGGCCTCACGTAGGTGCGCGTCACTGATGAGGCGCAACAGACCCGCTGCGATTGCATCGGTATTGGTCGGATCAACCAAGAGGGCCGCCGTGTCGGCCACTTCGCGCAGCGCCGAGCCGTTGGCGGTGAGTACCGGAGTGCCACAGGCCATAGCTTCCAACACCGGCATCCCAAAGCCCTCGTAGAGTGAAGGGAAGACAAAGGCGAGTGCGCCTCGCAGCAGGGCCGGCAGATCAGCATCGGGGATGTACCCAGGAAAACGGACATGATGTTCAAGGCCCAAGGCGCGAGTGCGGGCAACGATGGCGCTACTGAGCCAGCCCTCGCGCCCGGCAAGAACGAGGAGCGGCGGTTCTTCCAAGTGGGGCAGGGCTTGGGCGAAGGCTTCCAGCAGGCGTACCAAGTTCTTCCGCGGCTGAATAGTGCCTACATAGAGCAGGTAGGGCCGTTGCGCCAAGTGGTAGCGCTGGCGTAGTTGAGGGGCGAGGTGCTGGCCATGTTCAGTTGGGGTAAAATGGTCTTGTACTCCATGGTATACGACACTGATGCGTGCTGGATCGGCCCTATAATGGTGTACTAAGTCTGCTTTGGTTGTCTGCGAGATCGCAATCACATGGCGTGCCGCCCGCAGGCTCCAGCGCGTCGTCAACTCCAATTCGAGCCGCCGTCGTGCAGTGTGCGCCTCTGGAAACATGTGGTAGCCCAGATCGTGGATGGTTACCACACTGGGCGGGTGGATGAGTGGCACCACATGGGCCGGAATGAAAAGTAAGGCTGGCCGCTCGCGCAAGGCCGTTGGCCCTAAGCGCATGTGGGTCCAGAGGCGTGGCGCGGGAATATTCCGCAGGCTAACATTAGGGCCAAGCAACGGTAGCCGCGCTGGTAAGCCATTGCTGTAGAGCGTGTAAGGGCGAAAGCGATCAAGTTTGGCCAAGGCCGCAAGCAGTTCGTAGGTGTAACGCTCGGTGCCCGTGTATTCACGCGCTCCGAGGCGGCTGATATCAATGGCAATTGGTACACACATAGCGATTATTGTACCATCGGTTATACTGAGTGGCAGAGGATGACAGTTTCGGCAAACTGGCTTTAAGAAGCTGTCTGAAAAGCTAGTGGGCACACGTTGGAGTGCCGGCTTTAGCCGGCTGAAGCCGGCACTCCAACGCCAGTTCATAGACTTTTCAGACAACCTCTAAAACCAAACAAAAAAACGCACCCGAACGTGAAGCAACACGAAGATTCTCCCCAAGCCCCAAGTGCTACCGCGCACCCCCTCCAGGGCCAGCAGCTTGAAACGCTCTATGCGCGCGGGGTGTTGCACCCTATGAAGCCGCTTGACCTCCCTGAAGGTTCGCGCGTGCATTTGCACGTGGAGGCGGTGGAAGCGCCTGCCCCGATTGCGCCTGCCCTTCTGCGCCATACACGCTGGCGCATGCTCGTGCTCTCCTTGGTAGCACTGATGCTTGCTGGCTTGGCCCAACAGCAATTCCTCACCGTCCGCCAGTGGGATTGGACGGCGGTGGGTATGGCGGTGGCTGCGGCGTTGCTCCTAGCCGGGGCCTTTTGGCGTCAGCCGATCTGGTTGCTGCGTGACGGGCCGCCCCCGGAGCAACACCAAGCCGAGCTTATCCCCCAGCCGGTTGCTGGGCGTGCAGGCTGGATCGCGGCGGCGCTTATGCTCATGCTGCTGGTGCTAGTGGCGCTCGGCTACGACCGCATTGGCGAGCCGCGACCACACTTGAACTGGACCTTCATTCCGTGGCTGCTTTCGATTGGTTGCCTCTTTGCGGCGGTGGGTGGCTGGCAATTACCCTCCCTCGCCCGCCCCCCCACCAAGGTGTTACTGCTTGGCCTTGGGTTGGCGCTGCTCACCCTGGTGCTACGCCTCTGGAACGTGGGGCATCTGCCGCCAACCCTCGGTGGCGACGAGGGCTCCCAGGGGTTGGAGGCGGTCGCGGTGCTGGAAGGGCGCATCAACAACCCCTTCACCACCGGCTGGCTCGGCGTGCCCACCATGAGCTTCTATTTCAATGCGCCGACGATTGCGCTCTTGGGCCAGAATGCGACCGCCCTACGCCTGCCGTGGGCTATCATTGGTTCGCTTACGGTTCTGGTCAGCTACTTCCTTGTCGCTCGGCTCTACGGGCGTGGTTTGGCGCTGCTGAGTGCGGCCCTGCTGGCAGCGTACCACTACCACATCCACTTCTCGCGCCTCGGCTCGAACCAGATTGCCGATGGCCTCTTCGCCAGCCTCGCGCTGCTTTTCCTCTACCGGGGCTACGACCGGCGCACCCAGTTCGATTGGGCGCTCTGCGGCCTGGTGATTGGCGTCGCGCAATTCTTCTATGCTGGGGCGCGCTTTACGATCATTCTGAGCGGTGCGGTGATTCTGCTGCTGCTGCTGCGAGATGGCCGCAGCTTCTTGCGGCAGCATGGGTGGGGAGTCGCCACCCTGCTGGCCGTAGCACTCCTTACGGCTGCGCCCATGATCCAGTACGCCTTCCGCTTCCCCGACGACTACAATGCGCGCGTGAATGCAGTGGGTATCTTCCAGAGTGGCTGGCTCGAACGGGAGCAGGAGCTAACCGACAGCAGCCAACTGGAGATCATCTTCCAACAATTTCAACGGGCGGTGCTGGCCTATAACGCCTATCCCGACCGGATTGCATGGTATGGCATTCCCGATCCGCTCTTTGATTGGGCCTATGGGACGCTCTTTTTGCTAGGGATTGGCTTTGCCGGTACACGGTTGTTGGATCGGCGCATCTTTCCGTTGGTGGCTTGGTGGGGCGGCGCGATACTTATGGGCGGCATGCTCACCGATACAACCCCCTCGAGTCAACGTCTGATCACCACCGCAATCCCAGCGATCATCTTTGTCGCCTTGGGACTCGTCCTGGTGGCCCAAGGGCTCGGAGCCTTTTTGGGCCCATTGCGCCAACGGATCTTGGTGCCCACCCTCACCCTCATCACCCTGGGGCTGATGGCCACAAGCATCCACTACTACTTCATGGACTACACCCCTCGGCGCATTTATGGCAATCCCAACGCAGTGGTCGCCACCGAACTAGCTCACCATGCCAATGCCGCCTTTGAGCCCAACACACGCGTCCTCTTCATGGGCTGGCCACGCATGAGCATCAACTTTGGTAGTTTTCCCTACCTCGCCCCTCACGTCGAGCGGATTGACATTTTGGAACCAATCAGCGCCCCACCCGCACCCGATCTACGTTCGCCGATCTACCCAACCCTCTTCGTCATCCTGCCGGAACGCGAACACGAATTGGCCTACATTCGTGAGACCTTTCCCGATGGGAGGGTTGAGGTGGTGGCTTCGCCGCTTGAAGAGCGTATGCTCTATATGATCTATTGGCTACCATAGATTTCTATTTTGTGTTGCGTTGTGGCGGCGTAGCCGCCACAACCCAACACAAAGGGAATAGTTAGGGAAGATTTCAGAAAAGTCGAAGTTTGCTTTACCATCTTGCGAGGATGCGTGAGGCGAAGAGGCGCGGGCTTCGCGTCCTCGCATCCTCGCATCCTCGCAAACTGTAAAGTCGCCACGAACCATCTTTTAGCCTCCACGTATGCGCCAGCGTGCAATGAGTACACGGGCTGGGGCAGCACCAAGCCAGATGCTCACCATAAGGTACGCGATAGCCCCAAGACTGCCCGCAGCACTGAGCCAGAGCAGCAGACCAATGATCTCGTCTGTCCATTGGTAGCTATGGCTGAGGCTCAAGGCGGGCACGAGTTGGGTTGAGGCGCTGCGGAGCGCGCTGAGCCCCAGGCCCACCACGGTGGCTCCTAGCAGCGCAACGCTAACTGTACGCCAATGGCCTGGGTCGCGCCAGATGCCGGGGAGGGCGCGGCCCATCAATGCGATCAGCAGGAGTGCTTCGAGGTTGTTGGCAATACTAAACGCCAGCGCAAGGCTTCCAACATCGCCGCCAGCGTTGAGCAGCAGCAGGCCAAGCCCAAGGTTAAGGCCAACCTGGAGCAACCCGACGATCACGGGGATCCATGTGCGTTGCATGGCGTAGAAGCCGCGAATCAGAATCTCGGAGGCGGCAAAGGCGGGTAGGGCCAGGCTATAGCCCAGCAAGGCGCTCACGGTGTATTGCAGCGATATGGCATCATAGGCGCCGCGTTCAAAGAGAACCCGCGCCAAAGGCATGCCGAGACTCAGCAGCATCGCACTGGCCGGCAGGGTCAGCCAGAGGATCATCCCCAGGGTGCGGCGCAGATCGGCAGCGAGTTCGCTCTGCCGCCCTTCGGCCACGAGGCGTGCGAGGCGCGGGAAGGCCACTTGGCTCAGACTGAGCGAAAAGATACCGAAGGGCAGCAGCATCAGTTGGTAGGCATAGCCCAAGCCCGCCAACTTGGCCGCGCCATCGTCGAGGCGCGCAGTGAGCGCCAGGGTCACGACAATACTGATATGGGCAGCCGCTTGGCCCACCACCCGCGGCCCCATCTGGCGGGCGATGCGCCCCACTTCGCGTATCCCGCGCCCCAGTTGAAGCCGCAGGTGCATGCCCAAGCCGCGCAGCCCCGGAATTTGCACCAGCAGGTAGCCAAGGGCACCCAGCACCACCCCCCAAGCCATGCCCCAAATACCCAAGCCAAGCGGCGGCCCCAACAGCGCCCCGCCAATAATCCCCAGATTGTAAATAGTTGGCGCAAGGGCAGGCAGGGTAAAATGTTCACGCGCATTGAGCGCCGCCATCGCCAACCCGCCGAGGCCCAAGAGCAATGGCGAGAGCAGAAAGAGCCGCGTGAGTTGCACCGTGAGCGTCAGCGTAGCCGCATCGAAGCCACGCCCGCCATAGATCAGTTGCACCAACCAAGGGGCAGCAACAAAGAGCAGCGCACTCGCCACACTCAAAGCCACCAGCGCCCACGTAACCACCGCACTCGCCAAACGCCAAGCGCGAGCTTGACCATCACGCTCCCAGACCTCAATAAAGACCGGGATAAAGCTGCTGCCCAACGCCCCCCCGATAATCACCAAATAGAGCAGATCAACCACCGAGAACGCAGCCCGGTAGGCCGCAGCTTCAACTGAAGTACCATAGACATAGGTTGCGACCACATCGCGCAGCAGGCCAGTCACCCGGCTCAGCACGAAGCCACCCATCACAATGAGGCTACTACCCAGCGCACCCGTGCGGGCGCGTCGCAGCAGCGAAGAGAGTTGCACGCCTAGCGTCCTTCTGCTATACTCTGGCGTTAGATATTTGTGCGATTACAGACAGCATACGATTATACTGGAGGTAGAGACCCTTGGCGAACACATCGTCGGCAAAGAAGCGCATTCGGAGCAACGAACGCAAGCATCAGCGCAATACCGTCTATCGTTCTCGTGTGAAGACGATGGTAAAGAAGGCTGAGCAAAGCATCTTTAGTGGGACGCCCGATGAGGCCACTATTCGTGAAGCCATTAGCACCCTCGATAAGGCTGCGGTGAAGGGCATTATCCACAAGAATAACGCGGCCCGCCGTAAGTCGCGGCTGATGAAGAAGCTCAATGCGGCAGCGGCTGTGGTGTAGGGGATAGGGAGCGGGAAGCAGAAATTGTTACGTATCCCAGCGGCCTGTCATGCTGAATAATCCATGGGCGGGCATCGTAGTGCCGACGTTAGTCGGCTGAGGTCTTTGGCAGCGATGGGAAGCCGACAGGCATCGTAGTGCCGACGTTAGTCGGCTGAGGTCTTTGGCAGCGATGGGAAGCCGACTAACGTCGGTACTACCTACGGCCTCTCATGGAAGCAACGCAACGGGGCAATCAACAACATCCGCTTCCCTTACCCCCTACCGCAATAGCGCAAAAGTCGCCCTGTGTAGGGGCACGGCGCTGCCGTGCCCCTACGGTCAACGGTCAACCGGGTGAGTTTTGCTCCATAGGGAGGGCACGGCGCTGCCGTGCCCCTACGGTCAACGGTCAACCGGGTGAGTTTTGCTCCATTACCCCCTACCCCTCTCCCACGTTGTGGGAGAGGGGCGCAGGCAGTGCGGTTTTTGTGCATTCCTTACCTGCTAGGTCTCATGGGCCGTTGCTACCTCAGACCTACCAGGTGTGCGCCGTTGGGTCTGTGGGGCTACGCATGGCGACTGCACGGCGCCCACCTAGCAGGTCGTTGGTTCGCGTTGCATGAGAAAACTCCTGACACCGCATCCAAAGCTTCCCAAAAACTCTATCGTTGAAAGCACCCCCGCCCCCATCCTCACCGCTGCCACGAATAGACCGGCGGGCACTGACGCTGTTCCAAGGTAAAGGCCAAGGGCAAATCTACTTCAAAGCCCTGCACCTCCTCCGGCGTCAGTTCGCGGTTGACGCGGCAGACGGCGGCGCGGCGCAGATCTTCGGTGCTAACCATATACTGTCGCGCCGTCCCGTCCGCCGAGGCGGTCAACATACGTGTGCCGTCGGGGCTAAAGACGGCGCTGTAGACATCACCACTATGCCCGCGCAGCACAGCGAGTGCTTGGCCCTCACTGTTCCACAGCCGGGCGGTGACGGCGGCACTGCTCGCCTGAACAAAATCACGTTCCAATTGGTTGAGATCGGGGTAGCGCTGCGCCTCTTCGAGGAGTTGGCCTTGCAGCAGATCTTCTCTGGTTTGGCCCAGGCGCTGCCACTGCTCGGCCCGTTCGGTGAGGCGTTGGCGCTGGCGGAGGTTGTGGCGCTCATCTTCGAGCCAGTTGCTGAGAGTGGGCCAGTTGCGGATCAACGCTTCGTGGGCAATTTCAACCTGGGTGTCGCTGCTGCTTTCGCCACTCGTGAGGCGCAACAGGCGTGCATCAATGAGGCGGGTAAGTACCCGTTCCACCCGTGAGGGATCTTCGCCGCCTTGCACAAGCTCTGCGCGGCGCACGCGCATGCTCGTCATCTCAATGCCTTCGCTGGGGCGCACGAGGCGCAGGAAGATGCGCTCTGCGGTCTTCTGATCTTCGGGAATGAGTTGCTGGTAGACCGCATCGGCCCCGCGTCCGAGGGCCAAGCGCCCGCCGCCAACCTGCTGATAGGCCGCCCAGGTGACGCGATTGCGCTCACGCGCCTCCCACAGTTTGAGCAGGCTATATTGCAGCAGTGGCAGCGCAGCGGGTTCGCCCAGAATCTCGCCGAGCAGCGCATCAACCACCCCCGCCTCGACTTGCCGCTGCCCGAGGGGCCAATAATAGCAACGAGACGCCGTTGATTTAGACGCTCCAGTAATTCCGCCACCACCCGCCGCCGCCCAAAGAAGCGCTGCGCCTGCTGCTCATGAAAAGCCTCAAGCCCCAAGTAGGGGCACACCTCATCGGGCTACTCCGGGGCCAGCAGCGGATCAAACTCCGCCAGCGTCGCATCGGGTGGCATCGCACCGTTGCGTTCCAACATCGCCGCCCATTTGAAAAACCTGTTCTGCTGTGATAAGATAATCTCAGCAAAGATAAACTTCATAAGGTCTACTATGCGATCCCCTCTTACCTTTCTCGAATTCTTTGCTGGCGGTGGCCTTGCCCGTATGGGGCTTGGGCCAGATTGGTCATGCCTATTTGCCAACGATATTTCAGAGAAGAAGGCACAGGTCTACCGCCAGAACTTCCCACCGGCAGATGAGTTATGCGTGCTGGATATTGCACAGGTTACCGTAGCGCAGATTCCAGATGCGGTATCGATGGCGTGGGCATCCTTTCCCTGCCAAGATCTCTCGGTTGCTGGCAATGGCAAGGGGCTACAAGCCAAGCGCAGCGGGACTTTTTGGCCTTTCTGGCAACTCATCAATGCGTTAGCACAGGCTGGGCGGCCTGTTCCACTGATTGTGCTTGAAAATGTTGTTGGCCTCTTAACGGCCAATGGTGGTAAGGATTTTGAACAATTGCTCCTCACGCTGGTTGAGGCTGGCTATCGTCCGGGGGCTATGATGATTGATGCCGTCCACTTTTTACCCCATTCACGGCCAAGGCTCTTTATCGTTGCACTTAAACATGGCTTGCATGAACCCCTTGCCATAAATCAGGCTATGGCTACCGGCAGTCTATGGCATCCGAAACCGATCCATCAAGCCTTTGCGCGTTTGCCAGAGGCTGTACAAGCTGCTTGGATCTGGTGGTCTCTCCCTGCGCCGACCAGTACACGGGCGCAGTTACGCGAATTAATCGAAGAGAATCCCACAGATGTCTCATGGCATTCAGCGGATGAGACCAACCGCTTATTGGCTCTTATGTCACCAACGCACCTTGCGAAAGTTCATGCAGCACAGCAGTGTGGTAGAAGGCAAGTGGGAACAATATATAAGCGTGTTCGCGTCGAGAATGGCGTAAGAAGACAGCGTGCCGAGGTGCGTTTTGATAACATCAGCGGTTGCCTACGGACTCCCGTGGGCGGCTCAAGCCGTCAGATTCTCATGGTTGTTGAGGGACAGACGATTCGTTCACGCCTCATCTCGGTGCGTGAAGCCGCCCGTCTCATGGGACTGCCAGATAGCTACTGGCTACCGGCTCGTTACAACGATGGCTACCACGTCATGGGTGATGCGGTAGTGGTTTCGGTTGTCTCGTGGCTTGAAAAGCATCTACTTCGCCCATTGGCCTATTCGAATGGTATTGTTGCCCTAGAAGCTGGAAGATGAACTTACAATTGCACTAGACGATAGTTGTCAATCATCATTATCATCTCTGCTTTTTTGACGACAACGCCATACGAGATGTTCTTTCGAAAACGCTGTTTTCGATTATCACCTTGATAGTTGGCAATCAACCCCTCTTTCCATTGTTCAAAGTAGGGCTTCAGTTTAGCACCTTGAATCATTTTCACAGATACTCTCGAATAATCTTTGGAGTAAGATATGAAAATATGATCAATTTCCATGTCATCTTCTAACTTTTTCTGTCCACTGTGTAAATGGTACTGGTATTCAAAACTTGATCCCTCAACTGCAGATTTGATCTCATAACGTCCTAGATCCGATCCGTAGCCGGGATTTCTCGGCTCTCCAGTAAGGATTGAACCAAAGAGTTCCCAATCTATTGGATGTATGCTGCCTACAATAGAGAAATTGTGTTCTATTAGCAATCGGAAACGATCCTGACGATTGATATGTTGGTTATAGTACTGGTATGCTTCTGTAACAAAAAAGATGCGCATAGTTCCCTACCTCATCTTGCGATAGGGTAGCGTACACGAGTAGTGTTGTCAATCTAGGCACATTACCGTTCAACGCCGTGCGTAAGGAATAAGGTATCCCAAGAGTGTCAAGCGAGAAGCGGATGTTTCTCCATTTCCACAAACGGTCAACAAAATAAGCGGACGGTAAACTAAGGGAAGCGGATGTTGTTGATTGCCCCGTTGCTTGGCCACCCTGAGCAAAGGTTCGTAGGAACATTCCTGTTTGCGCCGTAGGTAGTGCCGACTTTAGTCGGCTCCCATCGCTGCCAAAGACCTCAGCCGACTAAAGTCGGCACTACGATGCCTGCGAATATGTGCTATTCAGCATGACAGGCTGCTGGGGTACCTAACAATTTCTGCTTCCCTAACACACACCCAGAAAGCCTCCCCCATGCCCCCCGACGCCGTTGATCTCACGCTCGCCATACGCTCAGGTGCCGGTGGCTATTTCGCTGAGGCGCACCTGATCAATCCGCAGAGTGAGGCGCCGGTTACGCTGGTGGCTGAGGTGGCGCTCGCCTTTGATCTTCAGGGTTTGTTGGCCTTGCGCCTTGATCATAGTAGCTATGGCAAGGCGCTTACCAGCCAACTGTTCCATTCCCCCGCGTTGCGGGCGGCGTGGCAGCGGGCGCTGGCGCTGGCCGATGGCCTCAATGCGCCGTTGCGCTTGCGCCTGCGCTTGGCGCTCAATGCGCCGGAGTTGCATGCGCTACGCTGGGAGGCGCTGCACGATCCGTTGACCGATGCGCCGCTGGCGCTCGATGAGCGGCTGCGCCTCGTGCGTGAACTGGCGAGCGCCGAGACACGCCCGTTGACCTTGGCACCCAAGCCGACGCTGCGGGCGCTCCTTGCCGTGGCCAATCCGCGCAATGGCAAGCAGTATGGTCTCGCTGAGCTTGATGGGGATGGCGAGGCAGCGCGCGCCCGCCGCGCTCTGGGGGATCTTCCGCTCACACTGGTGGGCAACATGAGCGGCGCGCTCGCGCAAGTTGCGACGCTCACGACGATCCAAGCGGCGCTGCGTGATGGCCCGGCGATCTTTGCGCTGGTGGCCCACGCCATGCATGGCGACGAGGGGACGCTGCTCTACCTTGAGGATACGGCGGGCCAAGTGGCACCAACCGCTGGCGCGGAGTTCGCGCAGATGCTTAACCAGTTGGCGCAGCCGCCGCTCTTGGTGGTGCTAATGGCCTGCGAAGGGGGCGGCAACGGCTACGCGACTGCGGCGCTCGCCGCGCTCGGCCCACTGCTGGCTCAGGCGGGCGTAGGGGCGGTGGTGGCCATGCAGGATCGGCTCTCGCTCGGTGCGGCCCGTGAATTTCTGCCCGCGCTCTTCCGCGAACTGCTGCGCGACGGGCAGATTGATCGGGCGGTAGCAGTAGCACGCAGCGCCTTGCGCGAGGGCAGCGAATGGGCCACACCCGCCCTGTGGCTGCGCACACGCAGCGGGGCGCTGTGGCGTGAGCAGGTGGTGCCACCAACCAGTCCTGGTCTCCACATTGGTGGCAATGTTGGCACAATACAGCAGATCAACGTGAGTGGCGGAAGTGTAGGCAGCATTATTGGGCAGCAGGTCAATACCCACGACACTTCGCCCGCTCCGGCTGGCGGCAGTTCCGACCTGATCACCACCCAACGTCAGCGCCTCGAAACCCATCGTGCAACCTTGGCCCACTACCTCAATCAACTTGCTATCACAGGATCGGCCCACGCCCGCCCGGAGGTAACCCACGGCATCCGTGATGCGCGGGCGGGGATTGCACGGGCGAAAGCAGCCCTAGCGGCGCTCGGTGCGCCTGCTGAGCATCACCCGGATGATACGGAGTGACGAGTGCATTGCCGCAAAAGAACACAAAGGAACGCAAAGAAGCTAGACGCCTACCCCTATTTCCTATTTTCTAGCTCCTCTAGCCCTCCCTCAAGGTAATCTGGTTACTGCCGAGCGGTTGATGAGCCGGGCGCTACAGATCTGCGAAGCCCGGCTTGGCTCTGATCATCCCAATACGCAGAGTTCGCGCCGGGATCTGGCGGCTATACGGGAGCGGATGGGGGAATAGAGACCATATTCCATATTTCCTCTCTCCTCTTTCCTCACAACTTCACCCACACAAGCCGATCAAATCCGAGTGCAACAATCGCGTAGGTGTGTAGGCGCAGGCTGGCCCCATAGACGTTCTGCAGGATGGCGCGGTACGCTTCGGCCTTCTGGGTTGCTTCCGCTAGGCGGGTCTGTACCAACGGTAGAGCCGCCAACTCCTCGCGGGGCGTGGTTTTTGCCGCTTCGCTACTCAGGCGCAACTCGCTCAGTGGCAGGTATTTGAACTCTAGCAGGGCGTCTTGCAACGCAGAGCTACGCAGATCCGGGCGTACCAGCAGGGTCAGATCGGCATAACTGCGCTCGAGGGCCGGTTCGGAATCGACCACATAGAGCCGGTCGTTGAAGAGGAGGGTTAGGAAGGCCATCTTGACCGTGAGTTCGTTGGCCCAGCGGTAGTCGCGGTTGTCGAGTGCGCGGAAGTAGGTTGTTTCGATAAACTCACACAAGGGTTGGAGTTCGCCCCGGTGGAAGAGCGCCTGGGCCGCTGCGCTGGCCGTCTGCTGCTCGTGGGCTGGCAAGACCCGTGTGCGTAACTGTTCGGCGTAGAGGCTGCGTACCACCAAGTTGGGCACACGAAAGCGCAACTGCACCATCTCGGTATAGCCGTCAAGGGTGAGCACACCGAAGTAGTAGAGCAGCGAGACCATAAAGGTCGCGTCTTTGGCCTGATCGAGCACATCGGCCACACCAAAGCTCTGCGCCAGCATATCAATCACCGGCGGGTTGGCCTCATCGAGTGCCGCAGCCAGCACGGGCGCACTGTTGGGCAGGGCGGCAATGTAGGCGATCTTGCCCCGATCCATCGCTAAATTGGTGTCGAGCAGGTTCTGGGGCGGTGAACCATCGCGCTGGAAGGCTTTGAGAAAGTAGAAGGTTAAGGTAGGATTGTAGATCAACGCAGAGCTACGCGGATCAAAGCGATAGCCGTTGTAATAGGTACGCATCAGTTCCAACGTCTCATCGCGGGCCGCTGCACTCACGCCGCAATGTTCGGCTATCTGCGCCCACAAGGTCTTCACTTCATCCTGGGTGAAGCCACACAACGTGGTGTAATCAGGCAGCATGGTGATATTTTCGGCCACATTGTAGCCACTACTCAGATCACTGAGTACAATCGGGGCCACGCCGGTGGTGAAGACGCGATCAAGGCCCATGCCGCTGCCCGCCCCTTTGACCGCCTTGAAGACCGTTTTGAGCAGCCCTTCGCCATAGAGCAACGTCTCGTAGCGGTCGCTCCCGGCCCGCGTGCGGCTCATGAGTACCTCGTTGGCGAAGTTGTCATACTCGTCAATCAGCAGGTAGAGGCGCTGCGGGGTGCCTGCGACCGCAGCCACCAATGACTCGAACGAGGCAATGGCGTTCTCGGGCAGGATGGTAATCGGATGGTTGAGCCATGCTTGGTAGGTCTGTGCAAAAGCCTGAATGCGGGTATTCATATGAGCATGCAGCGCTTGACTAATCTGCTCAACCTCACCTTGCGGACTGACCAGCGAGAAGTCCCAGCGCAGAATGAAGTAGCTGTTGCGGCGCGGCGTCGGATTTTGACCAATCGCCAGATCACCAAACAACTGCTCAAAGGCTGGTGCTTTGGCCACATCGTAGTAGTTTTCGAGCGTCGAGAGCCAGAGGCTCTTGCCGAAGCGCCGTGGGCGCAGGAAGACTAGGTGCATCCCAGCCGCTTCGACTAGCGGAATGCAGGATGTGCGGTCAATGTAGTGGTAGCCTTCGGTGCGGATTTTGTAGAAATCGCTGATCCCGTAGGGTAAGTTGAGCATCTGGTCTACTCCTTGCTCATTTTATGCGTTCGTGTTGGTGGCTGCGCCGCCAACACGAACGCATAAAAGTTCTTCGGGGCGGCTTTGCCGCTCCCGAACTTCCGCCGCTAGGCTGAATGTAAGCAGGAGCATGATACACCAAATCCTTCATCCAAGCCCCAGCAGCCATGTGGCCAACGAGAAGTAGATCAGCACGCCGGTGATGTCGGCGAGCGATGTGATCAGTGGGCCGCTTGCGGTGGCTGGATCGAAGCCGATGCGCTGGAGGATCAGGGGCAGGATGGTGCCAATCGAGCTGCCGACAATAACAACGAGCGACATGGTGAGCGCGACAACCATTGCTACCTCTGGGCCAGCCCGAAAGAAGGCGAGCAGGGCGACGGCAGCGGCCATGGCAAGGCCAAGGAGCAGCGAGACGATCAACTCTTTGCTTAAGAGGCGGTGCCAATCGCGGGCACGTACTTCGCCCATGGCTAAGGCACGTACCGTGAGGGTCGCGGCCTGCGACCCCGCGTTGCCCGAGCTGTCAATCAGGAGCGGCAGGAAGAAGACCAGGGCAACCACAGCGGCAATCGTGTCCTCGTAGGCAGCAATGGCGGCCCCTGAAAAGATATTGACAAAGACAAGGGCCAAGAGCCAAGGCACGCGCTTGCGTACCAATTCTGCAACCCCCGTTTCGACATAACTCCCACGGAGCGGCGCAACTGCAGCCCCCTTGTGGAAATCCTCGGTCGTCTCTTCGTCGGCCACATCAAAGAGATCATCGAAGGTCACAATGCCCACCAAGATGCCATCGGAATCAACCACCGGCAGGGCGGGTAGATCGTAGCGGCGCATCGCATTCACCGCCCGCTCGCGGTCATCAAAGGCCGAGAGTACCACATAGGCATTGTCCATCAATGCCTCAACCGGCTGCTGCGGATCGGCCAGGATGAAACGGCGCAACTCGAGTGCATCCAAAAAGCGCCAGTTGGCATCGGTCACATAGATGAGGTTGATCGTCTCGCTATCACTACCTCGGCTCCGAATATGTTCAAGTGCCTGTGCCACTGTCCAATCCGGGCGTATCGCAATATAATCGGGCGTCATGAGCCGCCCAACGCTCTCTTCAGGGTAGCCCAGCAACTGTCGCGCCTCGCGGAGGTCTTCAGGGCCAAGCAGATTGAGCAGCTTCTGGGTGACCTGACCGGGCAATTCTTCAAAGAGCTGCGTGCGGTCATCAGGGTTCAGATCGGCAAGAACCTGGCGCGTCTCATCGTTGTTCAGTTGGCTCAACAGCTCATACTGCTCATCGTGATTGAGGTAGGCAAAGACCGTATTCGAAATCGAGCGGGGCAAGAGGCGAAACACCAGCACGCGCTCAACAGGATTGAGGGCAGCCAACAGATCGGCAAGCTCTGGATCGGGCCACTGGGCAAGTACAGCCCGCAATTCGGCCCAGCGCTGGGCCTTTAGCAAGTGCTGAACATCGTGCAGGTTGGTGCTGGGAAAGGTTGTCATGATGTCTCCTCCTTAACTACAGTTTTGCGAGGATGCGTGAGGCGAGGATGCGTGAGCTTCGCGTCATCGCCTCCTCGCGCCCTCGCAAAACTGTAAAGTCGCCACGAACCGTCCCTTACAGGTTGTAAGGCACGCCAAAGCGAACCCATCAAGCTTGGGATGGGCCAATGGTCTACACTTTAGGTCAGGAGGATCGGCGGGCTATGATACCAATTACCCTTGAACATGCCGCATGATCAAGAACGCTAACACCCATTGGGACGCCATGTTCTGCAATCTGCAATCTACAATCTGCAATCTGCAATCTACAATCTGCAATCTGCAATCTGCAATCGTAAATGGTATGAGGGCTGACAACCTGCACCAAGAGGAGAAACGAAAACCCCGGTGGGCCAAGCCTCACCGGGGTGCATGCAGCGACAAGCCAAGCCTACGCGCTGGCATGGATGCTCCCGGAGGGGCCAACAGAGGTGCAGATTGTCAGCGCACCAGTGCGCCGCCGACCCGGTTGATGATCGTCCATGCCAATCCATGCTCCATACAAAACGCCCCTCGGCGGCAAGCAGAGGGGCGGCAGCAAGCAATCATGAAGGTATGCTTGTACGCATCCCCCCTAGTTGAGCTTAAGCCCGCCCACAACGTAGCGACAACGTCGCAGTCATCTTGGCATACCCCTTAAGCCGAGGAATGCTGTATACCCCTGAGCGTCTTTCGACGGGCCGAGGCAATGACCTATGTTCGTGAGCGCGCCGCGCCTAACGAAGGAGCGTCGCAACGAGTTCTCAGACGTGGTTAGCTTACCTAATGATTGGTCGTTTGTCAAGTATTTGATGCCACTTCCCTAACTCTCCACCGCCATCCGTGTGATCGCACCATAGGCCATGCGGAGTTCGTTGCCAATTTCGCCAGGTGGTTCACCAAGGCGGCGTAGGAGCGCGGCTTCGATGGCGGGCGGGGCGATCTGGGCGGTGAGTTGGGCTGCATCGGGGCCGAAGTGGTCGAAATTTGCGACTAGTTCGTGCAGCGGTGGCGCAGATTCCGGCGCGGGCACGCTGGCCTCTTCCGCAAGATATTGCCCCTCGGAGCGACGTTCGCGTAGGGCCGCAATGATCTGCGCTTGGGTACGCCCTCGTAGCTCAAAGAGCAGGAAGGGGTCTTCGTCGAAGCGCTCCCCCAAGAGGTAGTGGACGGCAGCAATGTGTTTGCACGGATTGGCAAAGTCGGGGCAAGAGCAGTTGGTTTTGAGATCGTCGGCCTTGCGCGGGAAGAGTGGCACCTGCGCTATCTCAAAAGCCTCTTCGATGTTTTGTGGCATTTCGCCCGCTAAGAGCTTGGCGGCAAAGATGGCTTGCTCTGCAATCGCGTCGAGCGCTTGCGCCCACTGGGTTGCGTCGAGAACCGCTAGTTCTAGCTTTACCTTGTAGGGCGTCGAGCGCGAGCCCTGGACTTTGGCGTTCACCTGGCCCGCCGCTACGTCAATGTTGAGTACCGCACCGCTACGGGCATAGGTGCGCCCCCGCGTAAGCCGACTGCCATAGCCGAAGCTTTCGAGCGCCCCGATCCAGCGTTTGGCCCACCAAGATGTGCCAAAGGCTCCCTGCTTGTTTTTGGCCTTGATGCCGTCGGCAGGTATGCGCGAACGCCGCTCGTAGTAGGACCAGTGATCACTGTAATCGTATTTGCGTCGAGGCATGCTTTGCTCCTATTCTTCTCCCATGAGAAGGTTTCAGAAAAGCGAAAGGTTGCTTTACCATCTTGCGAGGGGATGCGTGAGGCGAAGATGCGAGGACTTCGCGTCTTCGCGTTTTCGCGTCTTCGCGTCTTCGCGTTTTCGCGTCTTCGCGTCTTCGCGTCTTCGCGTCCTTGCAAGCGGTAAAGTAGCTATGAACCATCTTCCAGGGCACTGTCGCGCAGGGCCACTAGTTCGCGCAGTTGGTTGGTGTTGAGCTCGGTGAGCCAGTTTTCGCCGCTGCCCAGCACTTGCGCGGCTAGGGCGCGTTTGCTTTCGATCATGGTGTCAATCTGCTCCTCAAGCGTGCCTCCGCAGACAAACTTGTGGACTTGGACGCGCTGGGTTTGGCCGATGCGAAAAGCCCGGTCGGTGGCTTGGTCTTCAACCGCTGGATTCCACCAGCGGTCAAAGTGGAAGACGTGGTTCGCGCGGGTCAGATTGAGCCCAACCCCGCCCGCTTTCAGCGAGAGGATGAAGATGTTGGGGCCATGGGGGGCTTGAAATTGGCGCACCATCGCGTCGCGCTGCTTCGCCGGGGTGCCACCATGCAGAAAGAGTATGTCGTTGGCAAGTTGCTGTTGAAGGTAGGTTTGGAGCATGGTGCCCATTGCGCTAAATTGGGTAAAGATGAGCGCTCGGTCGCCCGCAGCGAGCAACTCTTCCAACATCTCTTCGAGGCGGTTCAGTTTGCCTGAGCGCCCCAACAGCGTCGAGCCATCCTGCAGGAAGTTGGCCGGGTGGTTGCAGATCTGTTTGAGCCGCGTGAGCATGGCCAATACCAGCCCGCGCCGCTTGATCTCATCGCCTAGCTCGCTGGCCTCCTCAACCTTTTGCAGCGCCTCGCTCACCGTCGCCTGATAGAGCGTCGCCTGCTCTTTGGTGAGTGGCACAAAGACCTTCATCTCATGCTTGGGCGGCAGGTCGCTAATGATCGTGCTGTCGGTCTTGAGCCGCCGTAAGACAAAGGGGGCCGTGAGCCGCCGCAAGCGTTCGGCTGCCTGCGGATCACCGGCGCGCTCAATTGGGCGCGCAAAGCTACGCCGAAACTCCGTTTCGCCGCCCAGGTAGCCGGGATTGAGAAAGCTCATGATGCTCCAGAGTTCCGTGAGGCGATTCTCAACCGGCGTGCCGGTCAGCGCCACGCGCCCCTCAGCCTGCAAAGCCCGGGCCGCCTGGGCCTGGCGCGTCTCGCTATTCTTGATATTCTGCGCCTCATCGAGAACCACCGTGCGCCATGTGTGGGCAGTCAAATCCTCACGGTCGCGGGCGAGCAAGGGGTAGCTACTGATGATCACATCGTGGCGTGCAATCGCTTCAGCCAACGCCGTCCCACGGTAGCGCTCGGTACCCTGATGCACGAGGACGCGTAGTGTGGGCGCGAAGCGGGCCAATTCACGTTGCCAGTTGCCCATCACCGAGGTGGGGCAGATCAGCAGCGTGGGCCCAGCGTTGGGGCGTTGGGCATTATCGTGCAGCAGCAGGGCAATCGTCTGGGGACTCTTGCCCAAGCCCATGTCGTCGGCCAAACAAGCGCCAAGGCCAATGCGCTGCATAAAATGGAGCCAGGCTAGTCCGCGTTGTTGGTAGGGCCGCAATTGGCCAACAAAGCTGTCGGGTTGGGCAATGGCCTCGATCTGTTGGCAAGCCGCGAGGTTATTCAGCAGTTCACCCAATGGGCCCTCAGCGACAACTCCACTGAAGGCCACCCCTTCGGGCAGGGTCGGATCGCTGCCGCCTAGCCCGATGCGTAACGCCTCAAAGAGCGGCATCTCGCCGCCGTGGGTAAAGAGCGCCATCGCCCGCTGCATCTGCGTAGGATCAAGGGCGACCCACTGGCCACGCACACGCACGAGTGGCTGCTTCAGCGCCACGAGGCGCTCAAACTCAGCGCGCTCGAGCGGCTCATCACCGATGCTCAACGCCCAATCGAAGCGGATGAGATCGTGGAAACTGAGGCGTCCCTCACTATCCTTCGTCTTGCCCTTCTGCTTCTTCTTGGTTCCGGTGCGCATCTGCGCCCGCAGTTGGCCACTACTTCCCCACCAAGCGGGCACCAAGACCCCAAAGCCACTCTGTTCGAGCAACGGTGCTGCCTCTTTGAGAAACTGGAACGCTTCATGCACATCAAGGCTGGCATGTTCCGGTGCTTTACTGTGCAGACTACGCTCAATCGGTGGGCAGAGGCGCGAGGCAAAGCCCAAGCCACGCAGCAGCCGCTCTTGCGGATGGGCAAAACGGCGGTCAAGATAGCTAAAAAACTGGCCCTTTTCGCGCCAGAGTTGGGTGGCGGGCACCAGTAGACTAGGATCGTCGTGGGCTTGCAGCAGGTAGCTCAACTGCCATGCTTGCTGCTCATGCTCTGGCGCTTCCAGCCGAAACGTGATGCGGAAATGCTCATCACCGGCAACATGCTCTTGCCCGGCCCACTGCTGCCAGGTGCGGAAGAGTTCATTGGCGGCAGGGCCCTCCAGCCCCAAGCTCGGCTCTGAACCAAAGAGCGCCGCCAACCAGCGGGCCCCCGGCGCAGCTTTGGGCTGCTGCCAGCGCTTCAAGCGTTCGGTTAGCTCAGGCTCGGCTTGGGCCAATGTACGCACCAGCGCATCGGTAGCAGCGGCCAAAAAGTCATCGAGCAAGCCCCGAGGCAGTGGGGCATCCTCAACATTCGCACTCAAAGCCCGGCAGAGCGGCGGCATACTACGGGCCAGCAGCGCAAACTTCTGGGCCAGCGCAGGCGGCGGGCGCGGCTGCCAATAGGCCAGAAGGTTGCGGACATCGCGGCGCAAAGCCGGGATATAGTGTTGACCCGCAACCAACTCAAGGTTGAGCAGCGTAGCCAGATGCCAAGCATGCAGATCAGCACCAACATCCCGCTGCTCACGTAGTGCCATCAGCAACGCCAACGCATCGGAAATCGTCAACAGCAAGCCAGGCACACGCCACGGGGCCAAGGCCACCTCACCGGCTGGCAGATCGGCCCCAGCCTCACGCTGCTCACGCAGCGGTAGCGGCAAACCATCAGCCGAAGGCAACCAGATCACCTGGGTCATTTCAGACAACGCGGAGACAGCAAGTCCCAATGCTGCCACGCGCTCGCGCAGGTTAGCAACCTCCAAATGGGCCGGATGGAGCGGCAACTTCGCCTGCCGCCGCCGCCCGCTGCGTGTTGCTGCCTCGCCCCAAAGAAAAAGCGCGGAGCGTTCAGGCAGCCACGAGCCATGCAAGACCGTAATCATGGAAGGAGTACCTCGCTTCTGGTTGAAGGACGGACAAAACAGTAGCTTCCGCAAGCACATCTAGGGCATTGGGATAAGCTAGATGGCTTCACCCGTGGCAAAGCGCAATGCTGCCAAGCCGCCCACAAAGAGCACGGTGATGCCCAAGCCAAGGCAGGCTGGGCGAGCCAATTGGGTTAGGCTGGTAATCCGCCCCATGTAACCCATAGCGGTAGCGATGGCCATGGTGAAGACCACAAAGAGTTCCGCTACGAGGCTGCCAACGCTAAAGAAGGCCAAAGGCCAGTAGAAGAACCCCATGTTGCTATGGGCCACACCCACAAAGAGTGCATTGAGCAACAACAGCCCGCCCAGGTCGTCCCACGTAAGGATGGGGCTCTCGCGTTCAGCATCGGCACGCAACGACTGGTTGAAGATCACCATGATAATGCTCGTCATCGCAATCCCAAAGAGAACCCCCGTGATGGTACGCAGATCATTGCGCGGCTCGTACAGGTAGGTGCGCCCAGTATCTTCCAACAGCGAATTGACCCCATCGAAGGCCATGCTCAAGACAAAGAGGCCAAGCAAGAGCACTATGGGGCGTGGGGGAAATGCGGCGGCGCGCCCGCGCCCGCGGGCAAAGAGGTAGGCAACACTCAGTACAAAGCTGCTATAGATGCCAAGATTGCGCGCACAGACAGGCAACTCGTTGCCGCCCAAACTCACGTTGTGCTTCTGGGCCACGAGGCCATGCACCGTGGCATAGAGCTTCCAATCGAGCGCATAGCCCGGCCAGAAGAAAAAGGTCAGCAGCAGAGCCGTGAGTAGGCCCAAGAAGATAAATTGCCAAGGGCGCTCGTTGACTAATGCCAACTGTTTGGCCGCATGCTCGGCTGCTTGGCGCTCGGCAATCCGCTCGCGGGCCAAGGCAAGAATCTTGTCGGAGTTACGGTCTTTCATAGCAGACTTGTCCAAGTATGCACGGCAGAGTACAATCGAAGGAAACGCCTTGCGGCGCAGGCCGCCGCAGTTTAGTCTATGTAGTTATTATACCTAGAGAAAAGAGGATAGAGCGCAAAAGCAATGCTGCGAGATTTTATTGCCTTGTGAGCCTGAAAAGCTAGTGGGCACGCGTTGGAATGCCGGCTTTAGCCGGCTGAAGCCGGCACTCCAACGTCAGTTTATAGACTTTTCAGACAGCCTCTGAGTGGAGGAAGGAACATCAACAGTGACAACTATTGTGCTTGTAGACGACCATCCCATGGTGCGTGGCGGGCTACGGGCCGCGCTGAGTGCCGAAGTGGGCTGGAAAGTGATTGGTGAGGCAGCCGATGGCATGGCCGGGATCGCAATAGCCCAAGAGCTGCGCCCTGCGATTCTGGTGGTAGATATGCAGATGCCCGGCATGAATGGCCTCGAGGTGTTGCGCCGCGTGCGCCCGCTGCTCCCCGACATGCATGTTATTCTCTTCTCGATGCACAGCGAAGATGCCTATGTGCGTGAAGCCTTGGCCAGTGGCGCAGCGGGCTACGTCCTCAAAGAGGCCGATGCTGCCGAGTTGATCCACGCCATTCGTGTGGCACTTCAGGGGGGACGCTACCTCAGCCCTAGCCTCACCGAACGCACCATCAACGCCTACCTGCACCAACCCTCAGCCGACCTCTCGGTCAACTGGATCGAGATGCTCACCGCCCGCGAACGCCAGGTGCTCTTGCTGGCGGCGCAGGGCTTAGGCAACAACGAGATCGGCGACCGGCTCAATATCAGTCCGCGCACCGCCGAAACCCACCGCGCCAACCTGATGCGCAAGTTGGGCCTCAAGACCCCAAGCGAACTGGATCGCTTTGCCCAAGAGCATGGCTTGATTGATTAGGGAAGGTTTCAGAAAAGCTGAAGGTTACTTTACTATCTTGCGAGGATGCGTGAGGCGAAGCGGCGCGGGCTTTGCGTCATCGCGTCCTCCCACCGTAGGCATCCCGTAGGTCTCCCGTAGCCATCCCGTAGAAAAGTCCAGCTCAAGCTTCCGCCGATCCCTGATAGACCGAAGAGCCTTCCGTAGACTATACTAGCACACGTAACCTAGAAACAACCAATGTACTGGGTGAGCAAACGCAATCTTCCGTTTCTACTTGCCTATATAGAGAAGAACCCTCACCGAACCTAATGAGTCCGATACCAGTTCTTTTTGTTGATGCAAGCCCACCGTTTCGTCGCCTAGTTGTACGCCTACTTGAACGCTATTTCGCTGCTGAGGTTACGCTCGTAGCCGAATGTGAGCACTGGCCTCCCCCACAACTGCCCCCCATAACCCCAAAAGCGGTACTGCTTGGCCTTGGGGGGGCGGGTTTGACCGACCCGCAACTCATTGCCTCAATCCACGATCTACTCCCCGGAGTTCCAGTGATTGTCCTTGGTCATCTGAAAGAACCAGCCTATCGTCAGGCCGCCCTCGCCGCCGGTGCCGCTGGTTTTGTCGCTAAAGAGGCGCTTAGTACGGAATTGATCCCCTTGCTACGCCACATCGTTCACCCAACCTAACCCTGTGTATCGCAAGGCCCGCCTCTTCCGGCGACCAACTTTACATAAATAACCCAACAACTCTGTTGGAAGGAAGCGTACAATGATTATCCAAATCCCGCAAAACGATGACTCGGTGACGGTCGTATTCCGCTTACCTACTTCTATCTGGGCCGATAGTGTCTACCTCGTGGGTGATTTTAATGCGTGGAGTACGCGAGCTACCCCGATGAAGCGTGGCGAACACTACTGGGAAGTCAAGCTCTCATTGAGTTCCGGCGGGCGTTACTACTACGCTTACCTCGTTGACGGCATGGATTGGTGTTCCGAAGCGCTGCCCATCCAGCCTTCCAATAGCGCAGCCCCCCCCATCACCTTTCTCCCCATTGAGATCGCACAAGCGCGTGCCTGTGCCTGTGCCGACTAGAGGCTGCTAGGTTAGCCGCTTCGCTCTGGGGTAACTATAGCTAAGAAGTGTCAATGGCGACACGAACGCTCCCAGTAGCCACAGTGTGGTGGTTGCTGGGAGAACTGCTGCCCTACATACCCGCTCTGGGGCTGCGCCCCAAACCTCATCTTTTGTTCCGTATTGGCGACAAAGTCGCCAATACGGAACAAAAGATTTTTTAACGAATCTCCCCCTGAATCTCGCGGTAACTCGTGGTAAACCAGCGTGTCACAGTACGAAAGCGATCTTCAGGGCCAAAGAGCAGGGTTGTGAGGGCGCTTTGGGGATCGTCGAGGCCGGTGCCACCCAGTTCTTCGTCGGCAATGAAGCGATAGATTGGCTGATAGAGGGTGATGCTGGGCGTGAGTTCGATCCAGCGCTCTTGGAAGGCGGTATAGTCGGCACTCCGGGCGGCCAGTTCGCTCTCGCGGTGGGCACTTTGCAGCAGCAGATCAATTTGGTCATCCTGCAAGCCTGCGTAGTTGAGGCTACTGGCCGAATGCCAGAGCGGGAAGGGGTCGGGGTCGGGGCCAAGCCGCGCCCAACTATGGATAGCCATACGAAAATCGCCACTGCGTAGGCGATTGAGCAGTTCACTACTCTCGACTTCAACAATCGTAATGCCAATCCCTAATGTTTCCCATTGGCGTGCAATCTCGCCCGCAGCGGCACGCCGCCGCGGTTCGCCATCCACCAGCAGTTCAAACGCAAGCGGTTGCCCATTGTGTCCGCGCAACTCCTCGCCCTCACGCTGATAGCCCAACTCCTCAAGCAGTGCTTCGGCCCGCACGGGATCGGGTTCATGCCAAGGGATTTCGGGGTTGAAGGCCCACGAACCAGGCAGGATCGGTGTGTCAAGGGGGGCAGCGAGGCCATTGAGTGCCGCTTCAATCAGCGCTGCTTTATCGAGACCATGGGCCAAGGCGCGGCGGAGTGGGACTTGGTCGAGCAGGTCGTCGCGCAGGTTGAAGGTGAGAATAGCGTACTCATCGAGCGGCACAGTGCGCGTGCGAAAGCCAGCCAACGGCCCTGGGATCGAGCGATCATGACGGCCTCGCTCACCAAAGGCGGTCACTTCACCCCGGCTCAGCGCGGCAAGGGCGGCTTCTCGCGTGGGCGCAAAGCGCAATTCGATCCGCTGAATGTAGGGGCGACCACCAAAATAGGCGGGATTGGCCTCAAAGCTTGCGCCATCGCCCCGCAACTCTTCGAGCGCATAGGGCCCCGTCCCAATCAAACGGGTCGCGTAGGCACTGGTGGCCCAGGTTGCAGGCGCTTGGCCAATCAGCAGGTGGGCCGGGAGTATCGGTATCCGCGCAAGGCTCGGAAAGGCCGCCAAGGGATCATTCAGGGTTACCCGTACCGTATAGTCATCAATGCGGTCTACTAAGAGATCCTGCCAAAACGCAGCCAGCGCAGGCTCACCCGGCTGATCGAGGACTTGCAGGGTTCGTAGGGTAAAGACCACATCATCGGCGCTGAAGCGTTGACCATCGTGCCAGAAGACATTGCGCCGCAGGTGAAAGAGGTAGCTCGTGCCACTCGGATCAACCTCATAGTCGAGGGCGAGGGCCGGCTCGAGCAAGCCATCGGCACCGATACGCATGAGCCCATCGTAGATCAGCGCAATCATATCGCGGCCCACGGGGTCGCCCGTAGGATCATTGAGCAGTGGCAGTGGAATCTGTGGTTCCCCCACTACAACCTCAACATAGGAACCGCCAGCCAGTGGGCTCGCCACCGAAGCACTACTCAACGCCAAACGCCCCAGCAACAGCGCTATGAGCAGCGTGCTGAGGCTTGCAATGACAATTTGCCAACGAATACGACGAGCCATGATTTAGAAGATAGGCAAACTGGTGATCAGTGCCAGCAACAGAAAAGAGACCCCAAGGGCAATCGTTGCCTGATGCATGGTCTTTTCAAGGCCACGGCGGGTACGATAGATCGAACTGGCATCACGGTTGGCCATGCCCGGCGAGCGCGATTGGATAACGACGAGGACAATCAGGACGAAACTAATCAGGAGAATGGCAATATAGAGGGTATATTCCACGGAGTGACTCCTTAAAAACTCTGTTAGCGCGAAAAAGCCTTGGGCTCGTGGAGGGGTGTCGCGGTGGCTTCGACAGGCTCAGCCACCGCGACGGTGGCTTCGACAGGCTCAGCCACCGCGACGGTGGCTTCGACAGGCTCAGCCACCGCGACGGTGGCTTCGACAGGCTCAGCCACCGCGACGGTGGCTTCGACAGGCTCAGCCAACGTCGCGGCCCAGAACTTTTTCGCGCTAACAAAACTCTGTATGCGTATGGATGCATCTAATCAAGGGCGGGTTTGGGCCAGCAGCCCTCCCGCAAGCCGCAATAGTATACCATAGGTTAAGCCCTGTGCTATACTGAAAGGGTACTAGTGAACGTGGAAGGACGCCGATGCGATGCTTTGCGAAGATAAACCCGCTCACGAGTGCGGCGTATTTGCTATTGTCGCGCCCGAGTTAGATGTGGCCCGCTTGACCTTCTTTGGCCTCTATGCGCTGCAACACCGCGGCCAGGAGAGTGCTGGGATCGCGGTGGCTAATGGTCGTGCTATTCGCTACCATAAAGCAATGGGTTTGGTTTCACAGGTCTTTAATGAGGAGAATTTGCGCCCGCTGGCAGGCTATGTGGCGATTGGTCATACCCGCTACTCAACCACCGGCTCTTCAAAGCTCGAAAATGCCCAGCCTTTTGTGGTTGAGAGCGCCTTGGGGCCGCTGGCGGTGGGCCATAATGGAAATCTGACCAATGCAGCAACGTTGCGGCGTGAACTGCTCTTGCGTGGGGTTGGGTTGACCGGATCGAGCGATTCTGAGGTGATTACCCAGATGTTGGCGGGAGGTGAGGGCCGTACCTGGGAGGAGAAACTCAAGGTCTTTATGGTGCGCGCCCAAGGCGCTTACTGTTTGACCGTCTTGACCCGCGATGCGGTCTTTGGGGTGCGTGATCCCTTGGGGTTGCACCCGCTCTGCGTGGGGCGGCTGGGTGAACGCAATTGGCTGTTGGCTTCGGAGAGTTGCGCCTTTGGGCCAATTGGGGCGGAGTTTGTGCGTGCGGTTGAGCCAGGTGAGATTGTGATGCTCACCGAGGAGGGGCCGCAAACCCTGGCCCATATGCCAACGGCACGGCCAGCCGAGTGCCTCTTTGAGTATATCTATTTTGCGCGCCCCGATAGCATGCTCCACGGGCGCACCCTCCATGCAATGCGTGTCGCACAGGGGCGCGAGTTGGCGCGCGAGTCCCCAGCCGAGGCCGATCTGGTTATTCCGGTACCCGATAGTGCTACCCCTGCCGCGATTGGCTATGCTCAAGGCTCAGGCTTGCCCTATTCCGAGGGGTTGATCAAGAATCGTTATATCGGGCGTACTTTTATTCAACCTGATGATCAACTGCGTAAAGTTGGTATTTCGCTCAAGTTTAATGCACTAGGCGATAATTTGGTAGACAAGCGCGTAGTGCTGATTGACGATAGCATCGTGCGCGGCAACACCTCTGGGCCGATTGTACGCCTGCTGCGCGAAGCGGGGGCCCGCGAGGTGCATGTGCGCGTCTCGTCACCGCCTATTCGCCACCCCTGCTTTTTGGGGGTGGATATGGCAACCTACCCTGAGTTGATTGCCTATCGGCTCACGATTGATGAGATCTGCAAACACTTAGGGGCTGATAGCCTTGCCTACCTGAGCCTTGAAGGGCTGATTCGCGCGTGTCGCCACGAGGGTGACACCTTCTGTAAGGGCTGTTTTAGCGGACGTTATCCGGTGGATGTTGAATTGGTTGATAAAGAGGTCTTTGAGATCAAGTGATACCAATATATCGTTGAACATGCCGCTTTATCAATGACGCTAACGCCCATTGGGACGCCATGTTCGGCAATCTGCCATCTGCCATCTACAATCTGAAATGGTATGACGCTACACGATCAACTAGAGCTGCGGCTCGACGGCATAGCCCAAGGTGGGGCCGGGGTGGGACGCCACGATGGCTTGGTGGTCTTTGCCACTGGCGGGCTGCCGGGCGAGTTGGTGCGCGTGCGCTTGTATGAGCGCAAGTCGAGTTACATGCGTGGGGTTGTGAGCGCAGTGCTTGAGGCGTCGCCCGATCGGGTTGCGCCAACCATAGCGGCAGGTGATCACGCACCTTGGCAGCAGATTGCCTACCCGGCTCAGTTGCGCTTCAAGCAGACTATTCTACGCGAACAGCTTGAGCGTTTGGCCGGCTTGGCTGATCTGCCGCTAGAACCAATCATTGCGGCCCCTCAGCCGTGGGGCTACCGCAATAGCGTTCGTTTGCATGGTGATGGGGCTGCGTTGGGCTATCACGCTAGCGCGAGTCGCACCGTCGTGCCGTTGACTCACGATCCCTTGCTGCTCCCCGTACTCAATGAAGCCTTGGGTGTACTCACCCGGCAGTTGCCGCCCAACATGGTGCAGGGGGTGACGCTGCGTGGGAGTCGGGCGTTTGGCTATGCGTTAGCCCAATTGGAACCGCACCCCGCCGTGCAACCAGCGGAACTAGAGCGTTTCGTGAGTACATGGCGGGCAGCAGTGCCAAGCCTGGCGGGCGTCGTGAGCAATGGCGCTACTGCCGCAATGGGGGCCAGCACCTTACACGAGGAGTTGGCAGGGCTGACCTTTAGCCTGAGTCCAACCAGTTTCTTCCAGGTCAATCTGGCCCAAGCAGAGCGCATGGTGGCTTTGGTGCTGTCCACATTGCAGCCGCTTGCAGGCCAACGCATCCTCGATCTCTACAGCGGTGCAGGGGCCTTCGCGCTGCCCCTAGCCGCCGCAGGGGCCGCAGTGACCGCCATTGAGTCTGGGCGTGATGCCATTATGGATGGACGACGCTCGGCGGAGATGCATGGTATAACGAATGTGCGCTGGATCCATGCGCCGGTCGAACGGGCACTGCCCGCACTCGATGAGACCTATACGGGTGTGATTCTCGACCCACCCCGGCGCGGTTGTCACCCGGTTGTACTGCAAGAATTGGTACGCCTACGTGTACCGCGTTTGGTCTATATCTCGTGCCATCCGGCGATCCTAGCCCGCGACCTTCCGCCATTGTTGCAGGCGGGCTACCACGTAGCATTGCTTCAGCCCTTTGACTTCTTCCCACAGACGCCCCATATTGAGACGGTGGTAGTGTTGGAGCTACACTAGATAGGAGATAGGAGATAGGAGATAGGAGATAGGAGATAGGAGATAGGAGATAGGACCATGTTCGGCAATCTACAATCTGCAATCTGCAATCTGCAATCTGCAATCTGCAATCTGCAATCTGCAATCTCCAATCTCCAATCTCCAATCTGCAATCTCCAATCTGCAATCTCCAATCTCCAATCGTAAATGGTATTACCCTATGCTGCCTGCACTGCTCATCAGCGTAACCCGGACACTGCTCTGGGGGGCTTGGTTTATCTTCCGCCCCATCCTGGGATGGTTCTTCATCCTGTTTGGGATCATTGGCATGCCGTTGCCGTTGATCAATGGTACGATCTTCCTTGTCATCGGCCTGATGCTGGTTGGCCAGCGCAATAAGGTGGTGCGCTGGACACGGGTTCATATCAAAATCATGCTGGCCCGTTGGGCCGCTTTGCCAACGCCGATCATTGGCTATCTGGGGCAGATTGCTTTGCGCGTTTCGCAACAGATGTCACGCCAGTATCGTCGCATGCGCTGGTGGTGGCGTGAACGCTATCATACATGATGCCATTTCAGATGTTCAGAGGATGCGTGAGGCGAGGAGACGGTAACGCGAAGCCACCGCATCCTCGCGCCCGTGCAAACCGTAACCTAGAGAGTTTGCCTATGCCTGCTGTACACATCCGCTTTTTTGCCAACCACCGGGATATTGTTGGTCAAGCCACCATGAGTCTTGCATTGCCACCCGGTAGTACCATGGATAACCTATGGGCGTTGCTCTGTGAACGTTATCCACGTCTGTGTGGCTATAGCGGACGGGTACTCTTTACGGTGAACCAGCAGTTTGCTGCTGCAACGACTGTACTGGCTGATGACGATGAGGTCGCGTTCATTCCTCCAGTGAGTGGGGGGTAGGTGATGAATCAGCCCTTCTGCATTACTGCTCTGCCTCTTGATCCTGCACCTCTTGTCGCGCACGTTCTTAGCCCCGAAGATGGGGCAGTTGTGACCTTTGCCGGGGTGGCCCGCAACCATGTTGCTGGGCGCGCTACGGCTTACCTGAGCTACGAAGCCTATGCCGAGATGGTAGAAATGGTCTTTGCCCAGATCGCCGATGAAGCCCGGCTCCGCTGGGCAATTGGGCGTGTCGCCATCCACCACCGGGTTGGTAGATTGTCCATTGGTGAGACAGCGGTACTTGTGGTAGTGGCGGCCCCCCACCGCGCTGCCGCCTTCAATGCTGCTACCTATGTGATGGATCGGATCAAAGAGATTGCGCCGATCTGGAAAAAAGAGCATTGGGCCGATGGGATAGCCGAGTGGCGTGAGTAGGGCCATTGTAGATTGTAGATTGTAGATTGTAGATTGTAGATTGTAGATTGTAGATTGCCGAACATGGCTTCTCAGAGGTTATTTCAGATGGGAGATTGGAGATTGCCGAATATGGCATCTCAGAGGCCATTTCGATAGCCAAGCAATGCCAGAACTTCCTGAAGTTGAAATTGCGGCTCGTTCGCTTGCGCCCCAAGTTGAGGGGCGTACAATTGTTGCCCTTGAACGGCTCACGTGGGAGCGTATGGTTGAAACGCCCGACCATGAGCGTTTTCGCATGCTGGTGGTTGGGCGTGAGTTTCGCCGTGTGTACCGCCGGGCCAAGTGGGTATTGCTTGAGCTTGATGCGGGCTGGACTCTGGCCATCCATTTGCGGATGTCGGGCCATCTGATTGTGCAAGGGCCAGGGGTTGAGGTGCGCCACCATGTCCACCTGATTCTGCAACTCAGTGATGGTGGGCGGCTCTGTTTTGATGATGAGCGCAAGTTTGGGCGGGTGCGTCTGCTCGATGCTGCCGGGCTTGCGGCACTTGATGCCGCCCACGGTCCCGAACCGCTGGCTGAGAGCTTTACCCCCGCTGTGCTGGCCAGCATCCTTGCCAAGCGCTCAACCCGCCTCAAATCGCTACTACTCGACCAGCGGCGCATCGCGGGGTTGGGCAACATCTACGTGAGCGAAGCACTCTGGCTGGCGCGGCTGCACCCGCGCTTACCAGCGGAACAGGTTGATTTTCAAGGCGTTACGGCATTGCACAGCGCCATCCGCACCGTCCTGCAGCAAGCCATTGCTCATGAAGGCAGTTCGTTACGCAACTATCGCAACAGTTACGGGCGGCGGGGCCAAAATCAGGAACATTTTCTCGTCTATGATCGTGCCGGGCAACCCTGTAGCCGCTGCGGTTGCCCCATCGAACGCACCGTGATTGCCCAGCGCAGTAGCTTTGTGTGCCCAACGTGTCAAGGAGCATGATAGCTAAGGGAAGGTTTCAGAAAAGTCGAAGTTTGCTTTACAATCTTGCGAGGATGCGTGAGGCGAAGAGGCGAGGGCTTCGCGTCCTCGCGTCCTCGCGTCCTCGCAAACTGTAACGTCACCACGAACCATCTCTAATAGAAGAAAAGCTTATGCAAATCGAACACCTTACCAGCTTCCCCACCCAGCGTCGTTTCCCCCAGCCGCTATTGCTGCTCCACGGTGCGTGGCACGGCGCGTGGGCCTGGGAGGCGGCAATGCCCGATTTGGCCGCACGGGGCTTTGAAGTCCATGCCATTAGTCTGCCGGGCCATGGGAATAGCCCCGCCCCGCCGCAGCATCGTTATGCCACCGTGCTCAATTATGCGCGGGTGTTGCGAAGCGCCATTGCCGAGGTTGGCGGTAACCCCATTGTGGTAGGCCACAGTTCGGGTGGCTATGTCACCCAATTGCTTATGACGGGGGCGGTGGGGCCGCGCCCGCCGCTCAGTGGCGCGGTGCTGCTCTGTAGCTCGCCGGTGGCCATCAATGCCTATTTCATTGACCGAGGCATGCGCGGCGTCCCAATGGTAGACATTCGTGCCCTGTTGCGGCGCGAACCGGAGGTTGTGCGCCAAGCCTTCTTTCGCCCTGAGATCAGCCCCACAGAACTGGAACGCCACCGCGTGCGCCTGGTGGCCGAGCCGCCCTTGGTGAGCATGAGTAGTATGCTGCTGCGCCCCCGCCCGGCCCACAATCGCACCCCCGTACTGGTAATTGCCGCTGAACGTGACACCATTTTCGATCTGGAATGTCAGCAGGAAACAGCCTCGATCTACGATGCCGAACTGGTAGTGGTGCCGGAGGCAACCCACGACATCATGCTCGACCCGGCGTGGCCCGCAGCGGCAAGCGCCATTGTTCGCTTTGCGGCCCAGCAGGTGGTTTAGAGCCATGTAACCCAAACGTAACTATCCTGAGTACCCTTAATTGCATATCATAGGCCGGGATCGCGTGTCTCTTGCACGACGCCATAAGGAGAGTAACATATGAGCCAGAACACGACCGGCGGGTTCGATCCAAACGACCCGTTTGGCAACTGGCGCACCATCCGCGACGCCAACCTCGATGCTTGGGCCAAAGGTATGACCTCCCTCGTCAATACTGAGGTCTTTGCAAAAGCCATCGGTTTGCAGCTTGATACGCTGCTGGCCGCATCAGCGCCGGTTCAGGATATGGTCAACCAGCACATGGAGACCTATCTCGCAAAGATGAGCATGCCCTCGCGGGGTGAAGTGGTCAGTTTAGCTGGCCGCCTGACCAATATTGAGCTGCGCCTCGACGATATGCAGGCACAACTCGATGAGGTGCTTGAGGCCATTCGGAGCCTCGCGGCTGCACCCGCTCCGGTACCTGCGGCGCAACCTGCGGCACCTGAGGCTGAAGAAGCCGCAGCGGGTGAGCCTAAGCCAGCAACGCCACGACGTAGCCGCAAGACGACTGAGTAGCGTTCAATCGGACGCAGGCCGTCGCGCCCGGTGTTGCGGCGGAGAGAGTAGGGCGGGCAGTCGCTGCCCTTACGCAACAATAACCTTATATTAGGACAGGCACTTAAGGGGAGCCGCACATGACTACTTCGAGCGCCGCGTCGTTTGACGTGGAGGCAATGAATCAAAAACTCTACGAAGAGTTGCAGCGTCTTGGTAAAGGTACCGAGACGATGGCGAATCTTGCAGCTAATCGTATGAATGTCCGCATCGGTCAGACGCCGAAGGAGCAGATCTGGGCGCTGAATAAGATGCGGCTGTTTCACTTTTATCCGCAAACACCGCCTGAGCAGCGCAAAGGGATTCCACTGCTGCTTGTCTTTGCGTTGATTAACCGCCCCGACATCTTTGACCTGCGCCCCGGCAATAGCTTTGTCGAACATATGGTGCGTCAAGGTTACGATATCTACATGCTCGACTGGGGGCGCCCTGGCCCTGAAGATAAGCACTACGATTTCGAGGACTACTCGATCAAGTTCTTGCCCCGCGCCGTGCGGGCGATGCAGCGCCACTCTGGTTCGCGTGAGTTCAGCATGTGTGGCTGGTGCATCGGGGCCACGATTACTACCATCTACGCTGCTATGCGTCCCGATGATGGTTTGCGGAACCTCATTCTGCTCACTGCCCCACTCGATTTTGCCGACAAAGAGGCAGGGCCGTACAACAAGTGGCTCAATACTGAGTTCTATAACATTGACGAACTTGTACGCCAGTATGATAACGTTCCCGGCGAAATTATTGACTACGGTGCGAAGATGCTCAAGCCGGTCGAGAATTTCGTGATGAACTACCTCAAGCTTTGGGATAATCTTGACAATAAGGCTGTGGTTGAATCTTGGCTGGCGATGAATACTTGGGTTACTGATGGGGTTGATTTCCCCGGTGCTGCGTTCCGCCAGTGGGTTGTGGAGTTCTTCCGTGAAAACCGCTTGATGGAGGCGACATTGATGATGGAGGGCCGCCCGGTTGATATGAAGAATATCAAGGCGAGTGTGCTCAATGTCATTGCCGATAAGGATCATATTGTCCCCAATTGCCAGTCTACGACCGCCATGGATAAGATTGGCTCGAAGGATAAGTTGCTGCTTGAGATGCGCGGCGGCCATATTGGCCTGATGGTCGGTAGTGGTGCCAGCAAGCGCACCTGGCCCCAGATTGATGGTTGGTTGGCAAAGCGCAGTGAAAGCAAGTAGGCTACAGTTTCTGAGTGCCATGGCGCTCGTTTGTGAGGCGAAGAGGCGTGACCAGCGGGTTTGCGCCCCTTCGCCTTATGGCCCTTAGGTGGGGGTTTGGAAACTATATACAACCCAAAGGTTCGCAACGAAGAGGAGTCCTTATGCGTCTGAAAGACAAAGTAGCCCTGGTAACCGGCGGCGGTCAGGGCATTGGTAAGCTTACCGCACTGACTTTTGCCCGTGAGGGTGCCCGTGTTGTGATCGCGGATATTAATATGGCTGCGGCCCAAGCTACTGCTGCGGAAATTGAACAGGCCGATGGCCAAGCTAAGCCGGTCTTCCTTGATGTGAGCCGCGCCGATTCGGTTGAGGCCGCCTTCCAAGCACTGACCAATTGGGCCGGTGGGATTGATATTCTGATTAATAACGCTGGGATTACCCGTGATGCCCGTATGCAGAAGATGAGCGAAGAGCAATTTGACTCGGTCATCTCGGTGAACCTCAAGGGTGTCTGGCTCTGCGCCAAGGCTGCTGCGCCCAGCATGATCGCCCGTGGCGGCGGTGCGATTGTCAATACCGCTTCAGTTGTGGGCCTCTATGGGAACTTTGGGCAGACCAACTATGTCGCTGCGAAGGCTGGTGTAATTGGTATGACCAAGACTTGGGCCCGTGAGCTTGGCCCCAGCAATATCCGCGTCAATGCGGTGGCCCCCGGCTTTACCTCGACCGAGATGATTGCGACGGTGCCCGATAAGGTACTCGATAGCGTCCGCGAACGCACGCCCCTGCGCCGCCTCGGTCGCCCCGAAGACATCGCCAACGCCTACCTCTTCCTCTCCTCCGAGGATGCCAGCTTCATCACTGGTGTGACCCTCTCGGTGGATGGTGGGCTCCTGTTCTAAGAAGTTGTCTGAAAAGCCGGGGGGCACACGCTGGAGTGCCGGCTTTAGCCGGCTAAAGCCGGCACTCCAACGCCAAACCATAGACTTTTCAGACAGCAAATTTACGCAAATCGGGGTACGGCAGCGCCGTACCCCGATTTGCTTGTGCTGAGAACATAACGTAGAATCTGTTCCCCTGTTCTTCTGTTCCTCTGTTCCTCTGCTCTTCTGTTCTTATTTCGTGCAACTCCTCACCTTCTTCAGTTTGCTGCAACGTCTGCGCCGCACGCCGCTGCGTGCTTGGGCTACCTTGGAATTGACGGTACGCGAGGCGGCTGCGGTCTATATCTTTAGCTTCCTCTTCTCGGCTTCGTTGGGTGTGGTGCGCCAGGTGATGCTGAATGCGCGCTTTGGGCTGGGGCCGGAGGCGGCGGCCTACTATGCTGCGGTGCGCCTGCCCGATACGCTCGCTGTGCTGATTGCTGGCGGTACCTTGACCAACGCGCTGCTGCCGGTGTTGCTGCGCGTTGCTTCCCGCGATGGTGACCCATCTGCCCACCGGCTTGTCAACAGTACCCTCACTCTGCTGCTGGTGGTGGTGATCCCGTTGACGCTTGGGATTGCGTTGGCCATGCCGTGGTTTGTGAGTACGCTGCTGGCCCCCGGCTTCGATAGCCCGCTCCAAGCGCTCACCACCAACCTGGCGCGGCTGATGCTGCTCGATGTGTTGCTGCTGGTGGTTGAGGCCGGCTTGATTGCGGTGCTGATGAGCCGTAACCAGGTGCTGCTGCCTGCTTTGGCAATTGGTTTACGTAATGTAACGGTAATTGCTGGGGTAGGCGTGGCCTTCCTCGTGCCTGAGGTGGGCATCTATGGGCCAGCAGTGGGCCTGGTTGTGGATACGCTGGTGCAGATTGCGGTATTGGTGCCGGGGTTGCGTCAGCGCAACTTTCGCCCGCAGATCGTCTGGCAGCCCCACGACCGCGACCTCTGGTTGGTTGGACGGCTGCTTTGGCCCAATGCGCTTGGCGGGGTCAGCAATTCGGCGGGCGGGATCGTGGATACCGCGTTTGTAAGCCTGACCAAGTTGACCGCAGCGGTGGGGGCGTTGGCGAACGCTTGGCTGCTGATCGGCTTACCCGTGCGCCTGCTGGGCGTGGCGGTCGGCCAGGCCGCCCTGCCGCGCCTCGCGCACCTGAGCAACCGGGGCGATCTGCGTGCCATGCGGCGCGAAGTGCGGCGCATCATGCTCGTGGTGAGTAGTGCTTCCATTTTAACCATGTTCGTCCTGATTAGCCTGGGGCGACCTGTCATCCAAGTGCTTTTTGAGCGGGGCGCTTTCGATAGTGCGGCGGCGGCTTTGACCACCCAACTGCTTGCGCTCTACGCCATTGGCCTGCCTGCCTATGTCCTTACCGAAGTGGCAGCCCGCGCCCTGGTAGCCCGCTACGACACCCTGACGGCTATGCTGGCCAATATGCTGCAACTGGTGCTACGCATTGTGCTGCTGACCATCCTGATTGAACCACTGGGCCCCAGTGCGATTCCGATTGCCCATGTGATCAGCTCATTGGTCGAGACGATTATGCTGCTCTTGGTGCTGGGCGTGCGGACACGCGGGTAGGGGAGGCGTTCAATTTCCCAAAAGGTTCGTAGGAACGTTCCTGTTTGCGCCATGAGGGAGTGCCGACTTGCGTCGGCTGGGGTCGCCGAAATGTTAAAATAAAGGGGCAAGGTGCAGCGGTATAACACCAATTACCATTGAACAGGCCGCATTGCAGATTACATCAGACCGCATTGCAATGAGGTATACCCTGCTTGTCACTCGCCACTCATCACTCGTAACTGGTAGAACACCCTATGAATCCCGTTGAGATCGAAGAGGCTGTTGCGCGGCTTGCCGAGTTGCCGTTTGATCCGCAGACCTTCCCGTTTGCCTTCCTTGAGGCTTTTGGCAATAAGCCGACGACGATCAAGAAGCTCCAGAGTGGTAGTTCGAATCAATCCGATCTGCCTGGGGGGCTGCTTCAGCGTAATAATATTCATATGAAGGTTTGCCCTGAAGGTGTGGTGCCTGCCACCCTCGCGGCTTTGCGTGCGAGCCCGGCTACGCTGCGCTATAAGGCGAAGTTTATCCTTGCCACCGATGGCCATGATTTCGAGGCCGAGAATCTGCTTGATGGTGAGACGGTTGCTTGTGATTATGTCAATTTTCATGAGCATTTCGGCTTCTTTTTGCCGCTTGCGGGCATCACTACTGTGAAGCAGATCCGTGAGAATGCTTTTGATATTAAGGCTACAGGCCGCCTCAATCGCCTCTATATCGAATTGCTTAAGCAGAATCCGGGTTGGGATACGCCTGAGCGCCAGGAAGATCTTAATCACTTTATGGCGCGGCTGATCTTCTGTTTTTTTGCCGAAAATACGGGTATCTTTCCCGGCGAGCGCATGTTTAGCAAGACGATTGAGCAGATGAGTGCTAGCGATGCCTCGCATACCGCTGCGGTCTTGGCTGAGTTGTTCCGCGCGATGCGTACTCCAATTGCCGAGCGCGCGCACGCTCCCTTCCGGCCTTGGGCCAAGGCGTTCCCCTATGTGAATGGCGGGCTCTTTTCTGGTGCTGTGGAGGTGCCCCGCTTGAACAAGATGGCGCGCTCCTATCTGCTGCATGTCGGTGCGTTGGATTGGACGAAGATCAACCCCGATATTTTTGGCTCGATGATCCAGGCGGTGGCCGATCATGAAGAGCGTGGCGCCCTGGGTATGCACTATACCAGTGTGCCCAATATTCTCAAGGTGCTCAATCCGCTCTTCCTCGATGATCTGCGCGCGCAATTGGCCGCCGCCGGGCAGAATGTGCGTAAGTTGCTGAATCTGCGTCAGCGCATGAGCCGCATCCGTGTCTTTGATCCGGCCTGCGGTTCGGGTAATTTCCTGGTGATTGCCTACAAGGAGCTGCGCGCGATTGAGGCCGAGATCAACCGCCGCCGGGGCGAGCCCGAGCGCCGTTCTGCTATCCCGCTGACCAATTTTCGTGGGATTGAACTGCGTCACTTCGCTGCCGAGATTGCCCGCCTCGCCCTTGTGATTGCCAAGTTTCAATGCGATGTCTTGTACTTAGGTCAACAGGAGGCCAGACTCATTCTGCTGCCGTTGGAAAAAGAGAACTGGATCACCTGCGGTAACGCTCTGCGCCTCGATTGGCTCAGCCTCTGCCCACCCACCGGCACCGATGTCAAGGTCTATGCCAGCGATATGTTTAGTAGCCACGACCAGACCGAGATCGATTTTGAGAATGAGGGCGGCGAGACCTATATTTGTGGCAATCCGCCGTATAGGGGGAGCAAATGGCAAACGTCCGAGCAGAAAGCAGATTTGAAAGCTATTTTTGATGGGCGTACTAAAAGCTGGAAATCACTAGACTATGTCGCTGGCTGGTTCATGAAAGCAGCCGACTATGGCACAAAAACGAACTCTGCCGCAGCATTTGTGTCTACCAATTCGATATGCCAAGGGCAACAGGTGCCGATTCTTTGGCCGCTTATTTTTAAGACCGGAAATGAGATTGCTTTTGCACATACCAGTTTCAAATGGGCGAATTTAGCCAGTCATAATGCAGGAGTGACGGTGGTGATTGTGGGTATCTCAACTGCCACAACCTCAATACGACGTTTGTATACTCAAAATGAAAGCATAGTAGAGATTAAAGAGGTTCAGCAAATAAACGCTTATTTAGTTGGTGCTGCCAATGTGGAAATACGGCCCATTTCAGAGCCTTTGCATGGCCTTAATGCTATGCAATTTGGCAACCACCCCTATTATGGTTCAGCTTTGATATTTTCTAGAGATGAGGCACGATCGCTTTTGCGGATAGCGCCAGATGCGGCTGAATTCATCCGTCCGCTCTACGGATCAAAAGAACTTATTGATGCTGCACCACGCGCTTGTCTTTGGATTCCAGATGATAAAGCCAAACGTGCTTTGTCAATCGAGGCTATCGCCCACAAAGTACAGGCTGTAAAACGCGCCCGCATATCTGCATCTAAAGATGCTAGTGCTCAAAAACTTGCTGACGTGCCCTACCGATTCCGGGAGCAGATGACAGCACGCTATCACACCTTAGTTATTCCGCGTGTCAGTTCAGAAAATCGCCCCTATTTGCCTGTGGATTTGCTTGAGCCAGATTGCATTATCCAGGAAAAAGCGTTTGCTATGTACGACGCCCCACTCTGGAACATGGCGCTGATCGCCTCACGCCTGCATTGGGTCTGGATCGGTACCGTGTGCGTGCGGATGCGCACCGATTTTTCCTACTCCAACACCCTCGGCTGGAACACCTTCCCGGTGCCTACGCTCACGGCGCAGAACCAGGCCGACATGACCTATTGTGCTGAGGAGATTCTGCTGGCGCGTGAGCACTACTTCCCGGCCACCATCGCCGACATGTACGACCCGCAGCGCATGGCGAGCGAATTCCCGCTTGTCCGCGAGGCTCACGAGCGCAATGACGAGGTGATCGAACGGATCTATATTGGTCGCCGCTTCAAGAACGACAGCGAGCGCCTCGAGAAACTCTTTGATCTGTATAGCAAAATGACGAAGCAACCAGCGGCGCAACCCAAAGCCGATAGCCGATAGCCGAAAGCCGGACATGGCGTCTCAATGAGCTTGAATGTCATATGGTAACTGGTATAATACCAGTAGGAGACGCGCTCATTCGTATTCAAGGGCATCAGCCGTTACATTAAGGAGTACCATCTTATGGTATTGTCAGAACTCAAGGCGGAAGCCTTAAAGCTACCACCGCGTGATCGGCTTGTCCTTGTCGCCACAATCGTAGAATCTCTGCACGACACGCTGGTACCCAGATCTGAGCGTTCCGACGCTATTCAAAGAATGCGGGGCTTGCTCCAAACAGATCAGCCTGCCCCCACCGATCAGGATGTAGCCGCCATGCTACAACAGCGACGAGTCGAGATCTACTTGCTAAGACATGGTTCGTGGTAATGTTACAATAGAGATTGTATATTCTCTTAGGGCAAGCAAGCGGGGTAAAGCTGATGACAACCGAAACAATTACCATTCGCGTTGATGTACGAGCTGCACAAGCATTCAAAACGGCGTCCAACGAGGAGCGTCAGAAACTTGAAGCACTCCTGAGCTTGCGTTTACTGGAGGCCGCGCAATCAACCGAGTCGCTGGAGCAACTCATGCGGCGCATCAGCCATAATGCACAACAACGTGGTCTCACTCCTGAGCTATTGGAGGCTATTCTCCATGAGTCTGAATGAGCGCTTTGTCTTTGATACGAATGTACTAGTAAGCAGCTTACTCTTCGCCGAATCAAAACCTGCCCAAGCATTCTTTCTGGCGCTCCGGGCGGGTTCGCTCTTGACATCGCTCGCTGCCCTGCATGAACTGAGCACGGTTCTACATCGCAAGAAGTTTGACACCTATATTACTATTGATGAGCGTGATCAGTTTCTTGACCAATATACGCGTTCTTCAACCATGATTGACATCATCGAAACCATTCAGCTTTGCCGTGACCCAAAAGACGATAAGTTCCTCGAGATTGCAGCTAATGGTGCAGCCACATACCTTGTTACGGGTGATCCTGATCTCCTGGTGCTTCATCCCTTTCGGGGAATCCCCATAGTGTCGCCCGATACTTTTTTGCGAACAATCGCCGAACCAGACGCGGAATCAATGCCTGATCACATGAACAAATGACCAGATGAGCAACCCCAGCACCATGCCTTCCGTTACGGTGACCTACGCCCAGGCTGGCACCTCCATCCGGCCCAATGCGCTCGGCATGCGCCCGATGCAGGAACGGGCCTACCAGAAGCGTGGTGAGCAGTATCTGCTGATTAAGTCGCCCCCTGCCTCTGGTAAGAGCCGGGCGCTTATGTTTATTGCCCTCGATAAGCTGGCCAATCAGGGGCTTAGGCAGGCGATCATTGTGGTGCCTGAGAAGGCTATTGGGGCTAGTTTCCACGATGAGCCACTGAGCCAGTTTGGCTTCTGGGCCGATTGGCAGGTTGAGCCGCGCTGGAATCTCTGCGATGCCCCCGGTGGCGACAACGGTGGCAAGGTGGATGCGGTCAACGCCTTTCTGCAGAGTACGGCTAGTATCCTTGTCTGCACCCACGCTACCTTCCGCTTTGCCCTCGACAAGTTTGGCGTCGCGGCCTTCGATGAGCGCCTGATTGCGGTGGACGAATTTCACCATGTTTCGGCTAACCCCGACAATAAGCTCGGCGATCAGGTGCGCCAACTCGTCGCCCGCGATAAGACCCACATTGTCGCCATGACGGGCTCCTATTTTCGCGGCGATGCCGAGGCGGTGCTGCATCCTGAAGATGAGGCCAAATTCGAGACGGTCACCTACACCTACTACGAGCAACTCAATGGCTACCAGTATCTTAAGCAGCTCGAGATTGGCTACTGCTTCTACGCAGGTAGCTATACCGACCAGATTTTACAGGTGTTGAACCCTGCTGAGAAGACTATCGTGCATATCCCCAACGTCAACTCGCGGGAGAGTACGAAGGATAAGATCCGCGAGGTTGAGCAGATCATCAACGAACTGGGTGAATGGCAGGGGGTTGATCCAAGCACCGGCTTTCAACGGGTGCAAACGGCTTCAGGCGCAATCCTCAAGATTGCCGATCTGGTAGACGACGATCCCAGCAGGCGCGAGAAGGTCGCTGCCGCGCTCAAAGACCCGGCCCAGAAGCAGAACCGCGATCATGTTGATATGATCATCGCCCTGGGCATGGCCAAAGAGGGCTTCGACTGGATCTGGTGTGAACACGCCCTGACCATTGGCTATCGCTCTAGCCTGACCGAGATTGTGCAGATCATTGGCCGCGCCACCCGCGATGCACCCGGTAAGACCCGCGCCCGCTTCACCAACCTGATTGCCGAGCCGGATGCCAGCGAGTCTGCCGTGACCGAGGCGGTGAATGATACGCTCAAAGCGATTGCCGCCAGCCTGCTGATGGAGCAGGTGCTCGCGCCGCGCTTCGCGTTCAAGCCCAAGCACCCGCACAACCAGCCGAGCCCCGGTTTTGACTATGGGGAGGGCGGCTACGACTCGCAGCAGACCAATGTTGGCTACGATCCGCAGAACGGCATGATCCAGGTTGAGATCAAGGGCCTAGTCGAACCCAAAAGCCCCGAGGCGACGCGCATCTGTCGTGAAGATCTGACCGAGTTGATCACCGCGTTTGTGCAGGATAAGCCCAGCATCGAACGTGGCCTGTTTGATGAAGAATTGGTACCAGAAGAGATCACCCAGGTACGCATGGGCAAAATCATCAAAGAGCGCTATGCCCATCTTGAAAATGAAGATCAAGAAGCCATCCGCCAACACGCGGTCGCCGCGCTCGCCTTTGTGCAACAAGCCAAGAGTGAAGCCAACGAAGCTAGTGGTGAGACTGCGAAGAACACGGCGCTGCTCGACGGCGTGCGGAAGTTTGCGCTCTCGGTGACCGAAATTGACATTGATTTAATTGACCGTATTAACCCATTCGGGGCAGCCTATGCCATCCTCGCCAAAGCCATGAGCGAAGAACGGCTGAGGCAGGTTGCCGAAGTGATCGCCGCCAAACGCATCAAGCTCACGCTGGAAGAGGCGCGCGAATTAGCGCAGCGGGCGCTACGCTTCAAGCAGGAGCGTGGTCGCCTACCCTCGCTGACGGCAGCCGATCCCTGGGAGCGCCGCATGGCCGAAGGGGTCGCCTTGCTCCAGCGCAGGGCGAAGGAGGATGCCCGTGGCTGAACGGCTGACCGATGATGATCTGGAGCTACTGGGCGAACTAGGTGTCGAGATTGCGCCCGACCAGCCCAGCGCACACTCAGCCAGAGAGCAGCGGATCATCGCGGGCTTCGAGGAGATCGAGCGCTTTGTCGAAACACACGGGCGGCTTCCGCAGCACGGCGAAGCGCACGACATCTTCGAGCGGCTCTACGCGGTACGTCTCGAACGACTACGCGCCTCGGAGGAGTGTCGCCACATCCTGATGCCCCGCGACTCACGCGGGCTCTTAGCTGGCGACGCGCCACCGGAGACAGCGCTGAGTGATGCAGCACTACTGGCCGCGCTGGGCAGTGAAGCCTCCGCCGCAGATGACATCACCCGACTGGTGCATGTACGATCGCGCACAGCGATCAAAGCTGCCGAAGAGATCGCGCAACGGAGCGCCTGCAAAGACTTTGCGCTCTTCAAACCAATCTTCGACAACGTACAGCGTCAATTAGCGACCGGCGAACGCGAAACGGTCAAATACCAAGACAACGCGCTCGTCGAAGCGGGCCACATGTTCATCCTTGGTGGACAAAAGCTGATTGTCGCCGAAATGGGCGAGCTCTTTATTGGCGATCATGGCCGCCCTGATCGCCGCCTGCGCGTGGTATACGAGAACGCCACAGAGAGCGACATCCTGCTCCGCTCGCTGCAACGCGCCTTGAATAAAGACAAAGCCAGCCGCCGCATCACCAAAGCCGATTACGGCCCCTTATTCTCTGCGATTGCCACAGAAGACGACCTGCCAACCGGCTACATCTACGTACTCAGGAGCAACTCAGCAGACCCCTTCATTGTGCAAAACCGAGCGGTCATTCACAAAATCGGCGTCACTGCTGGTGACGTAAAGAGCCGCATCGCCAACGCCCGGACAGATCCAACCTACCTCCTCGCAGAGGTCGAGATCGTTGCAACCTTCAAGCTGGCAAACATCAACCGGAAGAAATTTGAAACCTTGCTCCAGCAGTTTTTTAGTAGCGCACGCTTGGATCTAGCACTACAGGATCGCTTCGGCAGCGCCGTAAAACCACGCGAATGGTTTCTGGTACCCTTAGATGTGATCGAGGAGGTTATTGAAAGAATAAAGACCAACACCATTGATCAATTTCAGTATGATCCAACGACAGCTAACCTTTTGCAGACGTAATTAGTCTGTGAACGAAGTATTGCGCTATTTCCCCCCTCCCCAGCCCTCCCCCCACAAGGGTTTAAGGGCGGACAGAACATTTGCTTCAGGAGCGACCGCTAGGGCTTTGGGATGCCCAGGCTGGCACCTCACCCCCTACCCCCTTCGGCAAGCTCTGGTTCGACAGGCTCACCAACCGCGCCACCGCGCCGCTGGTTTCGGCAGGCTCAACCCCCGATCCACCGCGCCGCTGGTTTCGGCAGGCTCAACCCCCGATCCACCGCGCCGCTGGCTGAGCCTGTCGAAGCCAAGCGGCGCGGCCCAGGGCTTCTTCGCGCTAACAAAAGCTGGAGAGGTCTGAACAGTTATACCAATTACCCTTGAACATGCCGCATGATCAAGAACGCTAACGCCCATTGGGACGCTATGTTCGGCAATCTGCAATCTGCAATCTACAATCGTAAATGGTATAAGCCCCCTACGTCACATAGGTTGTCTCGCGGATGTCTAACAGCTCTTGGCTATCATTCTTGGCAATCACGGCGAGCAACTCTTCGCGGGTGCAGCCCCAGATTTTTAGCACAATGTCCCAGTGGTCGGGGGCGCGTAGGGCGCGCACGTTGCCCATGGCCATAATGCTCCAGCCCCGTTCCGAGATTTCGCGGGTGAGTTGCACCAACTCGCCGTGGTTGCCTGGTACGCGCAAGGTGATCCGCCAGCCCGGTTCAACCGCGCCGAGAATGTTGCGCAACTCAGTGAGCAGGTCGGCACTGGTGATCATCCCGACCACCACAAGGTCTTTGCCTTCAACTACGGGCAAGCCACCAATCTTGTGGCGAATCATCAGCGATGCGGCGTCCTCAAGCGTTGTCTCTGGGTAGGTGTAGTGCAAATCGTGGCGCTTGACCATCACCCGTTCCACGGTAAGCTTCGAGAGGTAGCGCGTAATCTCCCAAACGTCAAGGCTGGCAAGGCGTTCAGGTGAGATTTCGAGGCATGCGGGCGTAATTAGCCCTTGGAGTTGGCGGCCATCACCTACGACCGGCAAGAAATCAAGCTCCTGCTCGGTCATAATGCGGCGAGCTTCGACCGCCCGTTTGTGCGGCTCGATCGTGGCAGGATGGCGTAGCATGTAATCTTTTACTAGCATATGGTTTTCTTCTGCTTTGCGAGGATGCGTGAGGCGCAGCGGCGAGGGCTTCGCGTCTTCGCGTCTTCGCGTCTTCGCGTCTTCGCGTCTTCGCGTCCTCGCGTCCTCGCGTCCTCGCGTCTTCGCGTCTTCGCGTCTTCGCGTCTTCGCGTCTTCGCGTCCTCGCGTCCTCGCAAAAGGTTATCCCGATCCAAAACGGAAGACGGGCTCAATCGCTTCAAGCTGTTCCAGCGAGAGGTGGCAGGCGATCTGGTGATCGCTGGCGGGGTTGCGCCACGGTGGCTCCTCCTCGGTGCAGATTTTACCACCTTCGGGTAACAAGGCGCGACGAGGGCAGCGGGTGTGGAAACGGCAGCCTGTGGGTGGGTTGGCGGGGCTTGGAGGCGATCCGCCAAGCCGGATGTGGGTCTGTTTCACGGTGGGATCGGGCACGGGCACTGCTGCCAGCAGCGATTCGGTGTAGGGGTGGAAGGGCGGTGCGTAGATGGCCGCTGAGGGGCCGATCTCTACAATGCGCCCTAAGTACATCACCGCAACATAGTCGGTAATGGTGCGAACTACGCTCAGGTCGTGGGCGATGAAGATCATGGTCATCTGGTTGGCCTGTTGCAGTTCGCCCAGCAGGTTGAGGACTGCGGCCTGCACCGATACATCGAGTGCCGAGACCGGCTCGTCGCAGAGGATCACGTCGGGTTGCCCGGCTAGGGCGCGCGCGATGCCGATGCGCTGCTTTTCGCCGCCACTGAGCTGACGCGGCAAGCGGTCGTAGTAGTGTTCGTCGAGCTTGACCGCACGGAGTAGTTTGATGACCTCTTCGCGTACTTTTGCTCTGGGTACGCCCGCCAAGCGACGTAGGGGGCGGGCGATCTGTTGGCCGACGACATAGCTCGGGTTGAGCGTCGAGTCGGGGTTTTGGAAGACCATCTGCATTTCGCGGATGGTATTGAGGCTGCGCTGGCCTAAGCGCCCGATGTCTACCCCCATGAGCTCAATCGCACCAGAGGTGCGCTCTTCAAGCCCAATGACCGTCTTGATCAAGGTGCTTTTGCCACAACCCGATTCGCCTACGATGCCCAGGGTTACACCTCGGCTGACACGAAAGCTGACGCCGTCTACGGCGCGTACCGGCTGGCGTTTGATGAGGCCCAGAAACCCGCCGCCGCCTTGCCGGTAGTGGGTATTGAGTGTCTCGACGTTCAGTACGGGCCCGTTGGCTTCGCTGAGTTGCACGGGGGTGAGGCTGGGCACGTCCACATCGGGGGGCACCCACTCACGCGGATCGATCTCGTGGGAGCGTAGGCAGCGGCTGGCATGGTTGGGGCCAATTGGTTCGAGCAGCACTCGCTTTTGGTGGCAGGCTTCAACCGCATACTGGCAGCGCGGTTCAAAGGTGCAGCCGGGCGGCAGGTTGCTCGGCGCAGGTACGCGGCCCGGAATCGGGTAGAGGACGCTCTCGCCTTTGGTATGGGCAATCTTGGGGACGCAGCGGATCAGTCCTTGGGTGTAGGGATGGCGTGGGTTGGCAAAGATCTCGCGCACGGGTGCTAATTCGATCACTTCGCCGGCATACATCACCGCCACGCGGTCGCAGACACGCGCCACCACACCCAAATTGTGGCTGATGAAGAGAATGGCGGTGTCAAACTCTTTGCGGAGTTTCACCACCAGATCGAGCACTGCGGCCTCAACGGTGACATCAAGAGCGGTCGTCGGCTCGTCCATAATCAGCAGCGCCGGGTCGTTGAGCAGTGCCATTGCGATGACCACACGCTGCTGCTGGCCCCCCGAAATCTGGTGGGGGTAGCGTTCAAAGACCGATTCCGGATCGGGCATCGAGACCTTGTGGAGCATATCGAGGCAGCGTTTACGCGCCTCTTGCTTGTCCATCTTGCGGTGAACGGTCAACACCTCGGTCATCTGAGCGCCAATCAACATAACCGGATTGAGCGAAGTCATAGGGTCTTGGTAGACCATCGAGATCTGGTCGCCACGCAAGCGGCGCAACTCCTCGGGGCTACGTCCGACGAGCGATTGGCCTTGGAAGACAATATCGCCATGGACAATACGCCCATTCTTCCCCAGGTAGTTGACCAAGCCATAGGCTACGGTACTCTTCCCGCAGCCCGACTCGCCCACAATGCCCAGGGTCTCGCCACGGCGGATCTCAAAGCTGACATCGCGCACCGCACGCACAAGCCCTTGGCGGGTATCATAGCCAATCGCCAGCTCTTCGACGCGCACAACTGGCTGCTTAGGGTGGGAAGTTTCTCTCATATGTCGTCTTTCACCTGGTGTTTAGGTTGGGCGGGGGAACCGAGTTCCCCCGCACCCCCATCTCGGCGGGGTCGCAGGGAACCGAGTTCCCCCGCAAGGGGTTTGGGGAACATGGTTCCCCAAATATTACCGATAGCGTTGCAATTCCTCCGAGAGGCCGTCGGCAATGAGGTTCAGCCCGACCACGAGCATGGCAATCGCCATTGAGCCGAAGAGGGCTTCCCAGGGGTGGCCCGCTTGGATTGCGGTGCGGCCAACCTGGACAATGCTGCCCCAGTCGGGGGAGGGCGGTGGCAGGCCCAGGCCCAAGAAGCCGAGGGTGCCAATTGCAAAGACGGCGTAGCCCACGCGCAGCATCGAGTCGACGATGATTGGCCCACGGGCGTTGGGTAGGATTTCAACCAACATGATGTACCAGGATGGATCGCCCCGTGTCTGTGCCGCCGCGATGTAATCGCGGGTCTTGATGTCAAGGGCCAGACTTCGGACTAAGCGGGCAATGCCGGGGGCGCCGGCAATCGTAATTGCCAGGACGACATTGACCGCTGAGGCGCCTAAGGCGGCGATAATCACCAGGTAGATCAGGATTTGGGGGAAGGCGATCATCCCATCGAGAATGCGCATCACCACTTCATCAACGATGCCACCATAGTAGCCGGCCATTAGCCCTAAGCTACCGCCGATGATCAGGGCCAAGAGGACAGAGAGGGGGGCGAGGGTGAGGATGGGGCGAGCGCCATGGGCTAAACGGGCCCAGATGTCGCGTCCGCGTGAATCGGTACCAAGCCAATGCTCGGCTGAGGGTGGCTGGCGGATCTGACCACGGAACTGCTCGTAGGGTGAATAGCGGGCCAGCCATGGCGTACTATCCTGGGGCCGCGCCTCGCCAGTCCAGCAGGTTGGGCGGATGAGGCAGTCATCGGCAAAGATGGCGACCACCACCCAGAAGCTGACGAGCAGCATGCCGACGACAAAGATCGGCGAGCGTACCAGGGCCGACCAGAGGGTCGCCTCGCGTCGTTTCTGCACTGGTGGCTGTGCGACAATGGTCTCTTCTGTTGCTTGATCGATTGTTGCCATATTTACGTAAACCGAATTCTTGGATTTAAATAGACATAGATCAAATCCGCAATCAACTGTGTCGTAACGGCAATGACGACAAGAACCATTGCTGCGGCCTCAATCGCAAAGACATCTTTGGTCAGTGCTGCATCGAGGATGAAGCGCCCCAAGCCGGGGAAACCAAAGAGGGCTTCGACCACGACGATGCCACCAATCAGCCAGTTGACGTGGAGCATAATGACGGTGATCGGGGCGAGTAGGGCGTTACGCAGGGCGTGGCGCAGGACGATGCGTCGGTAGGGCAGGCCCTTGAGGATGGCGGTGCGGATGTAGTTGGTCTGCATCACTTCAACCATGCTGGCCCGCGTGACGCGCAGCACATAGCCCAATTCAATCAGGGTCAGGGTTAGGACGGGCAGCACAAGGGCTTGTGGCCGGTCGAAGATACTCACTCCACTAGGTAGCACAACCGCGCCAGGGAACCAGCCGAGCCAGACCGCGAAGATCAGGATGAGGAAGACTCCACTGGCAAATTCGGGCGTTGAGGTTGCCACCAAGCTTGAGACTGAGAGGACACGATCAATGGGGCGGCCCTGGTTCAAACCGGCGATGATGCCAGCGGCGAGCGCGATGGGCATAATGAGGACGAAAGCGATGCCGGCGAGGAAGAGCGTGTTGATCAAGCGGGGGATGAGCGTTTCGGCGACGGGGCGTTTCGTGATGATTGAGACTCCAAAATCGCCACGCAGAATACCTTTTTGGAGCGGAATGTAGGCCCGAGGCGCACCAGCCTGCGATGTCCAGCCCGCCATGGTCAAGACCCACGAGGCTTGGTCACTGCCGCGCACCCACATGGCAGCGCGGCCTCCCGTATCAACGCCCCAAAAGACATCAATCCCATCCTCGTTGGTCTGCCACACTTCCGGGCCAAGCGGCACCTCCACGGTAGTACCATCGGGTTGCCGGTCAAGCCGGAGCATGGTCTCGCCATCGTCGGAACGGTGGCGGAAGGGCGTTCCATCCTCAGCAATGGCCCACCAGCCCGTCCGGTTGAGTTCTGCACTCTCAACAATGCGGTCGAGGGGGGCACCAATCAAGCGTGCGGCCTGCCAATCACTACCAATCATCCAGCGCAGATAGCGATCCAAGGCGGGCTGATCAAGGCCGTGTTGGGCATTGAACGAAGCCTCTTGCTCAGGCGTGATCGTATTGCCCAGCACGTTGATCGCAATGTTCCCTGGGGCCAGCTCCGAGATCGCAAAGATGACCGCAGAGACCACGAAGAGGGTCACGATCAGCAAGAGAACGCGGCGGAGCAAGAAGGCGATCATAGTTTTCATTTTCTAGCGGGTTGTGCGGGCGGCCAAGCCGCCCGCACAACCCGCTAGAGGCACTAAAGTGAGGATTGGGGCAGGTTTTGCCTGCCCCAATAGCTGCAACGCTTACACAAAGGGGTCTAGATCCGGGTCGTACCACATGTCGCGGAAGTAGATGGTGTGGAGGGTCGGGTGGGCATAGACGCCTTGGAAGCCGGGGTTGTAGACCTCCCAGACGCGCTGCCACCATGCAATCGCCACGGGGCCGCGCTCCTGCATAATGCGCTGCAGGTCGGCCATGAGCACCCGGCGGGCCTCAATGTCGAGGGTTCCCTGGGCCTGGCTCAAGAGCTCACTGAACTCATCGTCTACCCAGCGGGTCTCGTTCCAGGGCACGGGATCGCCCGCAGAATCGGCGGTGTAGGCGAGGGGCAAGAGCATTACCGCCAGTGGGCGATGGGTCCACGGCGTAATCCCCAAGGGCGTCTCGGTCCAGATGTCCCAATAGGAGGTGTTGGGCATGGTGTTGAGCGTCAGGTTAATGCCTGCGGCCTCAGCGGTCTGCTGCAAACTCTCGGCATAGGCCACCACATCGCTCCAGCCGGTACCCACCGCGATGCTCATATCAATGCCATCGGCGTAGCCGGCTTCGGCCAGCAGTTCGCGGGCCCCAGCGGGATCGTAGAGGGGCAGATCCATCGGTGCGAACTCAGGCTGTACCGGCGAAACGTGGACATCATGGGCCAGCATGCCTTCACCAAAGGCGGCAATATCCATGATCATCTCACGATCCTGAGCCATGCGCAGCGCATTGCGTACCCGCTCATCATCGTAGGGGGCCTGATCCACGCGCATCCGCAACACACGGGCCTGCGAGGTGTCCACTGAGTAAATCTTCAGGCGCGTATCGTTACGCAACGCCTGGAAGCTGGTGGCACTCGGCTCGTAGAAGGTGTGGATTTCACCCGTCTGGAGCGCCGAAACATAGGCGGTCTGGTCGTCACCTAGGCCAATCAGCTCAATCGCATCGAGATAGGGCAAGGGTTCGCCGTCTTCGCCCATCTGCCAATAGTTCTCTTGGCGCTCGAAGCGGGCGCGCTCATTCACAATGTACTCAACAATGCGATAGGGGCCGGTAAAGGGGTTCGCCCCCGAACTGATGTCACCATTGAAACTCGGATGCATAATCAGCGCCGGATAGTGGTAGAGGTTCTCTGGCACATCCAGCTTGGGCTGATCGAGATTGAGGCGTATCGTATACTCATCAACCTTCTCGACCCTATCAATGGTCAGTGAACCCTCCCAGAGGCCCAGAATAGAAGAGCCAACGTCGGGGTCGAGCCACTCACCAAAGTTGTAGATCACATGGTCGGCAACCAGTTCATCGCCATTAGACCAGAAGATGCCCTCACGCAGTTTGAGCGTCCAGACCGTCAGATCATCACTAGCCTCCCAGCTTTCGAGCAGATGGGGGCGGGTGATATTCTCCTCATCGGTTTCGGTCAGATACTCAAAAGCGGTACGGAAGGCATTGGAAGACTCCGTCCACGAAAAGCGGGCGGGATGGTCAACCGCTTGGGTCTTCACCCCGACACGCAGCGTACCGCCACGGCGGATCGCGCCGGGCGCTGGGGCGGGCGCGGGATCGATGGGTACTTCCTCATCGCCTGGCGGGGGCGGCGGCGGCGGGGCTGCCTCTTGCCCGCCACAGGCCGCAAGCACCGTAGCGGTCGAAAGCCCTGCACCCAACAGGGTAGCCACGCGCAAAAACTCACGCCGACTAATCCGTCCCTGCCTCAATTGCTCCTGAGCCTGCACAATACCAGGATGGAGCCGGTCATGCTGTTCCTCACTCATAAACTACTCACTCCTTCACAGAGAATCTTCAATCACATCAGTATGGATCGGCAAGCTTAAGTCAACCTTAAGCGCAAGCACTTCAACCTTAAGTTAAACTTAAGGAGCTTGGAGAAGGGGCTTACAACGGGATCTTCCTGTGGTGTGCGCCATTAGGGTAGTGCCGACGTTAGTCGGCTGAGGTCGTCGCTAACCCCCGGATGCCGACGAACGTCGGCACTACGAAGGGGGTGTGGGACGAAGTCCCACACCCCCTTGTTCCCATCCGGTTGGGATGTGGCGGCCTTGCCGCCACATCTCCATCCAAGCTAACTGACGACAACGATGGGCAGGATCACCTGGAAGAAGGTCATGAAGCTGCGGGTGATCGTGGGACTGTGCTGGCCCTCTGCATCGCTGACGCTGATGATGACCTGCGTGAAGCCCAGCTCAAGGTCGTAGCTTGGCTGACAACTCCATGTCCCATCGTTCGCCACGATGCTGCGGCAGAGCAGATTGCCCAGGCTATCCTCGACGCTGGCGGTGGTGCCCGGTTCGGCGTTGCCGCTGAAGATCGGGCGGAGGGCGTTGCTGCTGCCCGGGCTCGGGCTGATCAGCATGGGGGCTGTGGGGCCAGCCGTCGGATCCACCGTGAAGCTGCGGGTCGTGGCGGCACTCGTCGCGCCGCTGGGGCTGGTCACGACGACGCGCAGGCTCTGCTCGCCTTCGGGCAACGGTGTGCTTGGCACACAGGCCCAGACCCCGTTGGTGGTTGCGGTGGTGCTGCAGAGCGTAGTGCCGGCCGCATCCTGCACGGTGACCGTACTCCCCGGTGCGGCGACGCCGTTGATGGTTGGACGGGGGCTGACGGTTCCGTCACTGGCGGGGCTGTTGAGCCAGGCGGCATCCGGGTCGTGGCTGGGGTCTACGACGAGATCGCGGGTGTTGGCCGTGCTGCGATTGCCCACTGGGTCGGTGGCGGTGACCTCGACGCCACCTTCGCCCGCTGGCAGGTCGCGGTTGGAGGCACAGGCCCAGGCACCGTCTGCGTCGGCGGTTGCGCTGCAGAGCAGGTTGCCTGCACGATCACGCACTGCCACCGTGCTCTGCGGCTCTGCCGTGCCGCTGAAGGTCGGGCGCTCGCCCACGGTCGCCCCGGCGGCGGGCTGGGTCACAATGGGGGGCTCAGGGGGCACGCCATCTACGGTCACGTCGCGGGATGTGGCCGGGCTGGTCTTGCCCGCCGTATCATGTACGGTCGCCGCAAGACTCTGTGGGCCGTTGGGCAGATCTTGGCTGGCGGTGCAACTCCAGATGCCATGGCTGCCGACGAAGGCGCTGCAGAGTGTATTGCCCTCGGCATCACGCACGCGCACCGTGGTACCAGGGGCGGCCACGCCGCTGAAGCGCGGACGCGGGCCGACGGTGCTGTCAGCGGCGGGCTGGCGCAGCAGCGGGCGATCCGGCGCGGCATCCGCATCCACCGTGAGTTCACGGGTGGTCTGCGGGCTAGAGACACCCTGCGGATCGATGCGGCGGGCATGGATGCGTTGCGGGCCGTCGGGCAGGACGACGTTGGAACCACAGGCCCATGTGTCGTTGGCCCCGACGCGGGCGCGGCACAACTCGTTGCCAGCGCTATCTTCGACGATCACGGTGCTACCGGGGGCCGCCGTGCCGCTCATGATCGGCTGCGGGCTGGTGGTCGCGCCTGCGGCTGGGCGTTCAATCGTGGGCGCACTGGGCAGATCGCTCGTATCCACGGTGATTTCGTGGGTGGTCGCCTCACTCGTGCGGCCCTGCGGATCGGTCGCGGTGACACTGAAGCGGTTGGTTCCCTCCGGCAGATCGCTGCTGGGGGCACAGCGCCAGTTGCCATTGGCATCGGCGGTGGCGCGACAGACCGCGTTGCCCTCGGCATCCGTGACCACCACGGTGCTGCCGGGGGCGGCGCTGCCGCTGAAGGTCGGGCGCGGGCCGACGGTGCTGCCGGGGGCCGGGCTGGTGACGGTGGGCGCTTCAGGGGCGTGCTCCACGGTGGCTTCGACGCTGGCCGCCGGGCTTTCGCCGCCCGCGTTGCTCGCGGTCACGCTGAAGCTGGTGGCCCCCTCGGGCAGATCGTCCGCCGGGGTACAACTCCAAGCCCCCTGAGCGTTCGCGGTGGCGCGACAGACCGCGTTGCCCTCCGCGTCGGTGACCACCACGGTGCTGCCGGGTTCAGCGCTGCCGCTGAAGGTCGGGCGCGGGCCGACGGTGCTGCCGGGGGCCGGGCTGGTGACGGTGGGCGCTTCAGGGGCGTGCTCCACGGTGGCTTCGACGCTGGCCGCCGGGCTCGTGCCGCCCGCGTTGCTCGCGGTCACGCTGAAGCCGGT
>NZ_NQWI01000018.1:0-11451 GCF_002532535.1 Candidatus Viridilinea mediisalina | reverse complement strand
CCGTTGCCCTCGGCATCCGTGACCACCACGGTGCTGCCGGGGGCGGCGCTGCCGCTGAAGGTCGGACGCGGGCCGACGGTGCTGCCGGGGGCCGGGCTGGTGACGGTGGGCGCTTCAGGGGCGTGCTCCACGGTGGCTTCGACGCTGGCCGCCGGGCTCGTGCCGCCCGCGTTGCTCGCGGTCACGCTGAAGCTGGTGGCACCCTCGGGCAGATCGTCCGCTGGGGTACAACTCCAGGCACCCTCGGCGTCCGCAGTGGCCCGACAGATCTCCTCGCCCTCCGCGTCGGTGACCACCACGGTGCTGCCGGGTTCGGCGCTGCCGCTGAAGGTCGGGCGCGGGCCGATGGCACCTGCCGCTGGGCTGTCAATAGTGGGCGCTTCCGGCGCAGCGGGGCCCACCGTCACCACTACCGTATCCTCGGTGCTGAGCGTACCATCGCTGGCGCGCAGCGTGAAGGTGAGGACACTCGCGTCTGCGGGGGCAGTAAAGGTGGTCGTGAGCGCATTGCTGGGGCGCAGCGTCACACTGGGGCCACCCGTCTGGCGCCAGGAGATCGTCAACGCATCGCCATTGGCATCGCTGGCCGTGCCGGTGAGCGTCACCACCGCACTAGCGGTGACCTGCTGATCGGGGCCAGCATCCACCACCGGGGCCACATTGGCCACCGTCAGGCTCACCTCGGCTTGCGCCTGTAGGTTGCCATCCGCCGTGATATGCACGCGATTGTTGAAGCTACCGGCGGCCTGCGGGGTTGCCAGACGGCCCGTAATCGTAATCAGCCCCTCGGCCCCGGGGGGCAATGCGGCGACTTCCCAAGCATAGCGCGTGTTCGGTTGTGGCACAAGGGTAACGCCACTGGAACTGACCGTCTCATCAACCAAGAGCTCCGCCATGGTATCGGTGATGAGCAGATTGGTCGTGGTGGCAGATCCGGTATTACTAAAGGCGATGGAATAGGTAATCGCCGCGCCTGGATTGGCCTCCGTGGGCGTCACCTGATTGCTCACAGCGAGGCTGGCCAGTGGGCCGAAGAAGAGAACGCGGTGGTTACTTGAATCGGCAACCCATGGCCTATTCAGCTCGTCCACCGCCACGCCGAACGGGGTGTGCATACCGGTCTGGGTCGTGCTTGAAGCTGAAGTTGAAAGGGTGTTCTGACCAAGAACACCATCAGCCGGAGCCCCATTCTCTTTGGTTGCCGCATTGTTGAAACGCAAGACACGATGATGCTCGGAAACAGCAACCCAGACCGTGCCCTCAGTTCCCACCGCTACACCACGAGGGTAGTACATACGTGTGGTAGATCTGCTAGTGTAAGAACTCTGACCGAGCATACCATCAGCTTCAACCCCAAGTGCTCTGTTTGCCGCATTGTCGAAGCGCAAGACACGATTATTCCAGGTATCGGCAACCCAGAGTCTGCCATCAACTCCAATCGCCACCCCCATAGGAAACATCATACTGCTACGTGTAATAGTGGTATTTCTCGTAGTGTAATTGGGTTGACCGAGCACACCATCAGCCTCCGCCCCATTCTCTTTGCTTGCCGGATTGTCGAAGCGCAAGACGCGGTGGTTGGCATAATCGGCGACCCAGAGTACGCTACCATCAGGTGTGACAGCCACTCCAGTAGGACGGTTCATTGTAGATCTATTTACACCACTAGAAAGACATGTAAAAGCAGGTTGACCTAAGACGGCATCAGCGGGAATCCCTTCCGTACTGCCTGACGGTCTATCAGCTAGGGTCTTGGTTGTTGCATTATCAAAGCGCAGAACACGACGATTGTGTTCGTCAGCGACCCAAAGCCGGCCCTGATCATCAACGGCCACGCCTGCCGGACCATGCATGCTTGTCGCTGACCGTCCCGATGTCTTTGTAGTGAAATCGGGCTGACCAAACACCATCTCGGCCTCAGCCCCACTCTGGATTCCATTACGATCGAAGCGTAAGACACGATGGTTGACCGTATCGGCGACAAAGATTTTGTGGCTCTCTAGGATTTCCCGGGCTAAAACGTTTGTGCTTCAGTAGACATGGCTTCCTGATGCGCTAAAACAGAGGCGGTTTTCACAGTTTCGGCTGAAAACCGGATAAAAGCCCGGGAAATCCAAGAGAGCCGATTTTGTTAGATGCCGCGTGAATCGCAATACTACGCGGATTGTTCATTCCCGTCTCACTGGCAAAAGTGGCCCGGGTGGTAAAACTGGGCTGGCCCAACACCAACGAAGCGGCTTGGCCATCCTCTAGCCTAGCGCACAAAGCTGTGGATGTCACTATACTTTAGGGATAGAAAAGGTATAGTCTAGTTTCCGCATGTAGGGCATTGGGAAGGGCTAGAATGGCCCTCTTCATGTCGCCAATGTGCGAAGAAGCTGTCTGCAAAGCTAGTGGGTACGCGCGTTGGAGTGCCGGCTGAAGCCGGCACTCCAGCGTCAGTTCACAGAATTTTCAGACAGCCTCTGGCGGTTGTAGGTAGTGCAGTAAGTGTTCACACTTCTCCTGGGTGCGCGGGCCTCCGGCCCGCATGCGGGCCGGAGGCCCGCGCACCCAGCAGTTGCTTACCCCAAATCTGAACAGTTACGTAGTGCCGACGTTAGTCGGCTTGCCATCGCAGCCAAAGACCTCAGCCGACTAACGTCGGCACTACGATTCAGCATGACAAGCTGCTGGGATACTTAACAATTTCTGCTTCCCTTAGTCGGCACTACGAAGGAGGTGTGAGGCAAAGCCCCACACCTCCTTGTTCCCATCCGGTTGAGATGTGGCGGCCTTGCCGCCACATGCCAAATTAGGCAGCAAAATCAAATACGGGCGTACTGATGACCCGCGTTGGTGCCTGTTGCGATTGGATCATGTGCTGAATTTTTGCCACAGTTTCGGGCGCTGGTTATTTGCAAAACCTAAGATCAGCAAACTCGAACCATATTTGTCATTTGGATAATCTTCAATACCTTAGAGGCTGTCTGAACATTGGCGTTGGAGTGCCGGCTTCAGCCGGCTAAAGCCGGCACTCCAACGCGTGCCCACTAGCTTCTCAGTTCTGCTGTTCCTCAGTTCTGCTGTTCCTCTGTTCTTCTGTTCTTCCGTTCCTCAGTTCTTCCGTTCCTCTGTTCTTCCGTTCTTCCGTCACCACGTCACACTCATCATGGAGCAGTTGAGGCCCGAGCCGATCCCAAGCAGCCCGATCTGATCGCCGGGTTGCAGGCGACCCGCTTCGGCGGCTTGGGCGAGGCTAATGGGCAGGGCGGCGGGGCCGATGTTGCCAAGTACCTGGAAGTTGAGGTAGAGTTTGCTGTAGGTGAGGCCCAGCGCATCGGCGAGGCTCGTCATGTGGCGGGCGCTGACTTGGTGGGGCGCGTAGAGCGTAATCGCTTCGTCCGACCAGTTGGGCAGGCGCTCGTGGGCGAGGGCCCAGGTGGCGCGGGCCAATTTGACCCCAGCGCTCAAAAGGGCGCTGGCGTCGGTCTTCATGTAGGTAGGGTTGCCAAAGCAGAGGTTGTTGTGTTCGGTGGCGGCCAGCGAGACGACCCCGTTGAGCCGGTGGCTCTGTTTGGTCAGGCTGGCATGGGTGAGCAGCATCGCGGCGGCACCAGAACCCAGGGTAAGGGTTGCGAAACTATCACGAAACTCTTGGTCGGTTGTTTCAGGGCGCTGCAACCACTTGATCGTCTCCATCACAATATCTTGGGAGCCTTCGGCGTTTACAATGAGCGCGTGGGTAATTGCGCCACTCTCGATCATCATGGCGGCAATGTACATGCCGTTGAGGAAGCCAAGGCAGGCATTGCGGAGATCGTAGTTGATTGCGTGGGGCGAAAGGCCCAGGTTGCGGTGGACAAAGCATGCGGTCGAAGGCTCAAGAAAATCTTGGCAGACGGAAGTATTGATAACAATCCCGATCTGGGCGGGATCAACATCGGTGCTGGCCAACAGCTTGCGGGCCGCGAGTGTCGCCGCATCACTGGGGCGGGTACCAGGCGCCCAGAAGCGCCGCTCCTGAATACCAGAGAGCTGCTCGAGACGGCCCTTGGGCATACGCATGCGTTGCATAACGGAACCCATCTGGTCTTCAAGCCAGTCTGAGCTGATGCGGTGCGGGGCAAGCTCATAGCTCAACGCCTCGATGGCGACATTCTGAAAGAGCACGCGGAACCTCCACGTTCATAGGATCTCAATGACAAGAGCGCTATCCCGTATCGTACCACACTTCACGGCGACGATGACAGCGCCTTGCTGATCTTATGCTATTCTTAAGGCTAAGGGAAGGTTTCAGAAAAGCAGAAGGTCGCTTTACCATCTTGCGAGGGTGCGTGAGGCGAAGAGGCGAAGACTTCGCGTCCTCGCGTCCTCGCGTCTTCGCAAACTGTAATGTGGCAACGAACCATCCCTCATGGGCCTTGTTCGCCCAGATACAGGCTCGGGGTCCCGACTATGCGCGTCGCGATCATACACGACTACCTTAATCAATATGGTGGGGCCGAGCGGGTGCTGGAAGCACTCCATGATCTCTACCCCCACGCACCGATCTTTACCTCGATCTATGATCCTGAGGTGATGCCGGACTACTATCGTACCTGGGATATTCGCACCTCGTTTATGCAACGTATTCCCGGTTGGCGGCGGCAGTTCCGCCGCTATTTGGTGCTCTATCCAACCGCCTTTGAGAGCTTTAATCTCAGTGGCTATGATCTGATTCTGTCGAGCAGTAGCGCCTTTGCTAAAGGGGTCATTCCCTGTCCGGGTGCTTTGCACGTCTGCTACTGCCATACGCCCATGCGCTTCGCCTGGCGTACCGGCGACTACATTGAACGTGAGGGGATCAAGGGCTTGCAGGCTTGGCTATTGCCCTTCGCCTTGAACTATGTTAGACTCTGGGACGTCTCTACCAACCATCGGGTGGATGGCTTTGTGGCCAATTCTCACGAGGTTGCGGGGCGGATTGCGCGCTACTATGGGCGCAGTGCAGAGGTTATTCCGCCGCCGGTTGATCTGCCTCCCTATGCTCCTCAGCCTCAGGGCGATTTCTATCTGGCAGGTGGGCGGCTGATTCCCTATAAGCGCATTGAGTTGACGGTTGCAGCCTGTACACAGCTTGGCCTGCCGCTCAAGATTTTTGGCGATGGCCGCGACCGCCGCCGCCTCGAAGCGCTCGCAGGCCCCAATGTGGAATTCTTGGGCTGGGTTGATGAGGCGACCCGCCACGAACTTTTTGCGCGCTGCCGCGCCTATATCTTCCCCGGTGAAGAGGATTTTGGCATTACTCCCTTGGAGGTGATGGCGGCTGGGCGTCCGGTGATTGCCTATGGTGCGGGTGGGGCGCTCGAAACGGTGCTTAATGGGCTTACCGGGCGTTTCTTCGACCATCCCAGTGCCGATGTGCTGGCCCAAGCGATCCTGACAAGCCAACATGATCGCTACGACCCGTTGCTCATTCGGCGGCACGCCGAGAGTTTTGGGCGCACGGTCTTTCTTAAGCGCATGCGTAACCTGATTGATGAACTGTGGGAAGCACGCCAAGAGGGTCGGGTGGAACGAGTGAGATAATACCATTTACGATTGTAGATTGTAGATTGCAGATTGTAGATTGCCGAACATGGCGTCCTAATGGGCTTTAGCGTTCTTGATAATGCGGCATGTTCAAGGGTAATTGGTATAAGGCATGCCCATTCAGTTACGCACCTACATTGCGATTATGCTGCGCTTTTGGCCCCTGCTGCTCTTGTTGCCCCTTGTGACGGGCGGCGTGAGCTTGGCTATGGGTTGGCAACGTCCGGTAGAATATGAGGTGACGACGCGCATGCTGGTGACCCAGGCGCGGGCGGCGACCTATGCGGATGTGGCTTTGCCTGAGTTGGCTGCGGGGGCTTCATGGGCGGCGAGTAGCTATATTCTTGATGATTTGCCTTCATTGTTGACCAGTGCAACGTTTGCCTCCGATCTGGTTCCGCTGCTGGAGGCAGCCGGGCAGCCCTTGGAGGGGAGCCAGATCCAACATGGCTTGCGCCCTACCGTACACCATCGGGCGGTGACCTTGCGGGCGCGAGCTCCCACCCCAGAGTCCGCCCGGGCGCTGGTTGTCGCAGCGGTGCAGGCGCTCGAACAGGGCGGTTTGCGCTACTGGGGCCAAACTCAGCCGGGCGGCCTTCAGGTGGCGCTGCTCGATCCGCCGGGTACGGCAATACCTATTGGCGGCACCCGGGCGCTCATCGGTGAGGTTGGGCTCCGCATGCTCCTGGCCCTCGCCATCGGGGTGGGGCTGGCCTTCCTAGCTCATTACCTTGACGACCGCCTCTACACCACCCAGCAGGCGGAAGAATGGATCGGCGCAGAAGTCTTAGTGGTCATACCGAAAGAGATTAGGAAATAGGAAAGTAGGAAATAGGAAAGTAGGTCTGCGCCCTCGCGTCTCGCGTCTCGCGCCTTCGCGTTATACCGAAAGAGTAAAACCATGCAACTCCATGATTATCTCCTTGTGCTACGCAAACGCTGGTGGGTTATTCTGCTCACCATTGCTGCCGCATGTGTCGGTGCGTTTGCCGTTAGCAAAATGCTTCCGAATACCTACCGCTCCCAAGCGGTCTATTTGGCGTTGGCCAACCAAGCCGACAACGGGCTCAATATTGTGCTGCGTAATTCGATGAACAGCTACCGCGAACTGGTGATGCAGCCCAGTGTGCTTGATCAGGTGAGCCAGAGTATTGGCCTTGATATTTCGGGCGAACGTTGGATGCGCGATGTGAACATTCAGCCGCGCCCCGATGAGCAGAAGATTATCATTGAAGTGGATGCCCCCAGCCTCGACCAGTCCATGGCCATGGCCGATGCGGTGGGCGCACGGATTGTGGCTGAGGTCAATCGCATCAACGCAACCCTTGAGGGTACCGCCCGGATCAATGTAGAGCGTATTCAGCCTGCACGCCTGCTCAGTATTCAACCCAATACGCGCATCAACGTCATGGCTGCGGCGATTCTCGGTTTCGTGCTCGGCATTCTGCTGGCCTATCTGCTTGAGTATCTTGATGATACCCTGAAGAGTAGCGCCGATGTGGAGCGCTTTGTGGGCCTAACCACGATTGGCGCGATCCCGTCGGTGGAATAGCAAGGATACAGGAAATAGGAAATAGGAAATAGGAAATAGGGTTGAGGCTTCAGAACGCCTTAATCTCCAATCTCCAATCTCCAATCTCCAATCTCCAATCTGCAATCTGCAATCTGCAATCTGCAATCTGCAATCTGCAATCGTACAAGTGAGGCACTTCCCTTGAGTAGCAATGGTTCAACCGCCGAGACAACCTTAGTAACGTTGCGCGACCCCGGCTCGCCTGCGGCGGAAGCCTATCGCACGTTGCGTACCAATATTCTCTTTTCCAGCTTGGATCGGCCCCTCCGCACCCTGCTGGTGACCAGTACGGCCCCCAATGAGGGCAAGAGTACCACGCTGGCCAATTTGGCTGTGACCATGGCCCAAGCGGAGCAGCGGGTGTTGGTGGTGGATTGTGATCTGCGTCGTCCTAGTCTACATACCCTCTTTGGCTTGCCCAATGAACAGGGCTTGACTAGTGCGATCTTGGCGCAAAACGATGATCTACCTCCGGCCCAAGCAACGGTTGTGCCCGGCTTGAAGGTGCTGACCAGTGGCCCCTTGCCGCCGCGCCCCGCCGATCTGCTCGGCTCGCGGCGCATGGCGGCCATGATTGAGCGCATGAGCGCCAACGCCGACATCGTGCTCTTCGATACCCCGCCGGTGGTTGCAGTGACCGATGCCGCCGCCTTGGCCCCACGGGTGGATGGGGTGCTCTTGGTGCTGCACGCGGGCCATACGCGCCGTGACCGCGCCCGCGAGGCGCGCCAGTTGCTCGAAAAGGTAAAAGCCAATATTGTTGGCGTTGTTCTCAATGGGGCCAAGCAGGAGCGGGGCTATACATATTGAGGGCAGGATACAGAAACGAGAAGATAGAAAATAGGTTTGCGGCATCAGGATGCGCTGCATGCCCCCAAACGGTAGCGTATCCTGAAACCATCCCTGAGGCTGCATGATTGACCTACATACCCATATTCTTCATGAATTTGACGATGGTGCTCAGAGCCTCGCCGCTGCGTTGGAGATTGCCCAGGCTGCGCTGGCCAATGGCATTACGGTAGTAGCGACGACCCCCCACGGGCGTGCAATACCTCCGGCCAATTCGCGCTACAGCGTGGCCCTGCTGCGTGAGCGCTTCGCGGAGTTGCAGGCCGCCATCCGGGCAGAAGGTCTTGCCTTGGAGTTGGTGGCGGGCACCGAAATCTACGGCGAAGCACAGGCTGTAGATGCGCTCCAAGCGGGACGTCTGCTGACCTATGGGACGAGTAGGGCGCTGTTGTTGGAGTTCCCCCTTGAGATCAGTCGGCAGGCAGCCGCCGAATTGATCTTTGGGTTCCAGGTAGCCAACTACCGCGTTGTTTTAGCCCACCCCGAACGTTACCGCTTTGTGCGCCACGATCCCAACACGCTCATTCCCCTGATTGAACGTGGCACCTTGATGCAACTCACCAGTGGGGCGCTGACGGGGCGGCAGGGTGACCAGATGCAGCGCATGGCGAAACTGCTGTTGCGTCATAGCATGGTACACATCCTTGCGACCGACACCCACGGCCCGCATCTGCGGCGCATGCCCGATTTAGCCGAGGCCCATGCGGTAGCCGGTGAACTCATGGGGGCAGACCTGGCCGCTCGCTTGACCCAGCATACACCAGCGGCGATCCTGGCCGATGCGCCAATTGATCTGCCTACGCCTGAGCCGATCCGCCGCTGGTTTGGTTTTTGGTATAGTTCATAGAAGCAGGATGTATGCAGCGCGTAGAGACGCTTACCGCTCAACTCGCACTCGTCGAGGGTACCTATGAGGAGCAGAGCGACCTGATCAAGCTGGTCGAGGCTGATGCGCTCGATGCCACGATGAGGCGCAAGGGGCAACTCTACCTTCTGGTTGAAGCGCATCATACCGGCCCCCAGGCGCTCGCGGCATGCCACATCGTTCGTCGCGTGATCTTTCAGGGCTTTTATAGTGATAGCTCCTATAGCGTCACCTCATCACTACGTGCCGCCATTCGCCTTGCCAATAAGGCGCTCTACGAACACAACTTCAAGCTCCCCGATGAGCAGCGGGTCTTTGTGGGGCTATCGTGCGCCATTCTGCGCGATACTGATCTGTTTCTGGCCCAAGTACCACCGACCCAAGCCTATCTGCTGGCCGAAGGGCGGCTGCGGGCGTTGCCGACCCATCCCTCCTGGGATCCGGCCCATGTCAGCATCGCGCCCTTTGTGCGCTCTGGTGCGTTAGGGGCCAGCCTCTTCATCGAACCGGAACTCTACCGCTGTAGCATGAACAGTGGGGCCGGGATGTTGCTCTGCACCAGTAGCTTCGCGCCGCTGCTGGGGCGCATCGAACTGGATCATGCGCTCCGGCAGGGCGATCCGGCAGTGGTGATGGAACGGTTACGCCAAGCGGCGACGGCCCATGAGTTGGGCGAAGCCCATGCCTTGAGTATGACGGTGACAGCGGTGCGGAAGCAGGCATTGCGGCTGCCACGCGGAGCAGGGCGGGCGACAAGCGAGCCGGCAGAGCGGGCGGGTTGGCTCCAACGCTTGGGCAGCGCCGTGCTGCGCGTGGTGCGTCCCCAATTGGACGAGCCACAGCCGGAACCCACCGCCCCCGATTCGCTGCGCCAGCTTCCGCCCCAACCAACACTCTCACCCAAGCCGATTCCGCGCCCGCCGCCGATTGATCTGGGGCCGGGCATTGATGAACACTATGCCCAGATGCGGCGCAAGGACTACGATACCGCACCAGTACGCCATGAGAATCTGCCGCCCTCGGCCTTCTTAGGCGAAGATCTGGCCCCCGGCGCCCTGAAGCAACCAATTGATCTCGGCGATCCGATTGCGCTTACGCCGGGGCGACCCTACCGCCCGCGTTACGAGTATAAGCCACTGATTGACATGACCTGGGGCGAACGGCTCAGTCTGCCCTTCCGCCGCACCGTATTGGGCATAGAAGAACGCTGGCGAGCGCGGCGGGTACGCAACTCCTTGCCACCCCAAAGCCCCATGCTGCGCGGCCAAGGGCTAACCTACCGCCGCTTACGTGCTCCCATCCCCTGGCAACTGCTGCTCGGCTTAGTGGTTACGGTGATCGTGCTGATCTTCTATGGCATCATGCTCACCCAGGCCAACGAACAGCAACTGGCCATAGAATATTTCGAGGTGGCCGAACAGCGCCTCGCACAGGTACGCGAAGCCCCTAACGATGCTGAGGCCATGGAGAGCCTCGAATTGGCCAGCCAAGCGATTGATGAAGTACGTTCCAGCCCCACTGTGAACGACACCAATCCCGCGCTCTGGCTGCGCTACCAAGATTTGCAACGGGAGTATGAACGCGCCCTTGCCGCCGTACAACGGCTCAATTTCTTGGATAATCCGGTCGTACTTGCAACCCACCCATTGGAGACTGGTCAATTCATTGATCTCGTCGTGCCCCCCCAACTCGTAGGCGTTACCGATACATTGGTCATTGAAAATATGAACCACATCTACGCCGTTGATGCCGATACGCGCAACGGGCGGCTCTACCGCATCCCCCGTGAAGGGGGGCAGGCCCAACCCTACCTCACACCGGGCCAGGGTGTGGGTACGGCAGTGGTGGGTTCGGTACGGGCGGCACTCTGGCGCATTGATCAGGTCATTGCGATTGATCAAGCGCCCAATGGTTTTGGGTACTACTTCCAGTCGGGTGGCAACTGGAACTACTCCAAGCTGGGCGCTAGTGAAATTTGGTTCCCCCGTGATCGTCTTGATGTCGAAGAATATATGGGTAACCTCTATATTTGGGGGGCTCAACCCAACGAAGTGCTGCGCTTCCGCTCCGGTTTTTATGGCGATCCGCCCGACTATTGGCTTGATCCGGCGAGTATCGCAGGTATTGACCTGAGTACCGTGGTAGATATGGCAGTGGATGGCAGTATCTACCTGCTACGCTCCAACGGAACAATTCTTATCTTTAGCCAAGGGCAATTGGTGGCTGAAGTTACTCCTGAAGCGTTGAACCCACCCATCAACCTCGTGCGCGGCTTCTCGGTCACCGGCGTGGGCCCCGATGATGGCTACTTCTTTCTCGTTGATACGCTCAACGGACGCATCATCCAGGTAGAAAAGACAAGTGGCCGGGTGATCCAACAGGTCAAGACGCGGCCCAATAGTTCTGTGCATTTCGATGCCCTCACCAGCCTCGTGGTTGATACCAGCAACCCCCGCCCGATCCTCTATGTCGTAAATGGCAACCAGATTATCCGTGCAGAACTGCCCGATCTGCCACGCCCGTTCCGTGAAAACGATGAAGGATGAAGGATGAAGGATGAAGGATGAAGGATGAAGGATGAAGGATGAAGGATGAAGGATGAAGGATGAAG
>NZ_NQWI01000310.1 GCF_002532535.1 Candidatus Viridilinea mediisalina | reverse complement strand
ACCCGAAGCCGTGTAAAATAGAACATATGAGTACCTACAATACCCAAGACGATCCGTTGGCGCTCGCAAGCAACGACGATCCGTGGCGCTACGGCTGGCGCTACGTGCGCCGCCCCGGTGCGCCGGAGGATGCACCATTGGAGCAGGTGCCACTCACCCTTGAAGATGTCTTGCACCCCGAAGTGGGAGACTTCATCGTGCATAGCGACCGCCACGAGACCGACCGCATGTATCTGACCCAAATCCTACGGGCCCAGCTTGAACCGCAAGGCCAAGCAGTTGTGCTCAGCGATGTACGGGTGGCGTGGGATCATGCGGAGTTACGCGCCCACGGCCCCGATGTCATGGTCATCCCCGGACTAGCGACCCGTCAAGACTGGAGTACCTTCGATGTGGCCGCAGAGGGGCAACGCCCGGCGCTGATCATCGAGATCACCTCACCCGAGACGCGCAAGAACGATCTGGTGATCAAAGTAGACCACTACGCGCAGGTAGGAATTGCCCAGTATGTGATTGTAGACACGATCGGGCGCAAGCCAGTACGCCGCTTGCGGCTGATCGGCTATCGCCTCGTTGGTGGGCGCTACGAAGTGCAGCCATGCGATGAGCATGGACGGCTCTGGCTCGACGTGGCACACCTCTGGCTGGGCATACGGGGCGATCACGTTGTCTGCTACGACGCGCAGGGCAACGAACTTGGCGACTACGTGACGGTGGTGCAAGCTGCGGAAGCCGC
>NZ_NQWI01000178.1 GCF_002532535.1 Candidatus Viridilinea mediisalina | reverse complement strand
AGAAGCTGTCTGAAAAGCCGGAGGGCACACGCTGGAGTGCCGGCTTTAGCCGGCTAAAGCCGGCACTCCAACGCCAACCCATACATTTTTCAGACAGCCTCTTAGGGATGGTTTGTAGACACTGTACAGCTTGCGAGGACGCGAGGACACGAGGAGGCGAAGCCCTCGCCGCTTCGCCTCACGCATCCTCCGTTGCCGCTTGACCAAAGCGCCCTCATGGGCGTACCATACAGCGGTGAAAGGCAGCTACATCCTTATCCTCTGGTTGGATCAGCCCCTGGTTGGGTTGCAGGTTGGGCGCTTAGGGCGCTTTGATCTCCATGCTGGCTATTATCTCTATGTGGGTAGCGCCTTTGGGCCGGGGGGCTTACGAGCGCGGTTGGCCCACCACCAGCGCCGCGCGAAGGCGCGCCCCCATTGGCATATTGACTACCTACGCATGCAAGCACACCTGTGTGAAGCCTGGACGGTGACGAGTAGCACGCATTTGGAGTGTGTCTGGTGTCGTGCCCTCGCGGCCCATCCCGAAGTGACGTTGCCTATTCGCGGCTTTGGTGCGCGTGATACCGGCTGTGCGGCTCACCTCTTCTACCTGCCCCGCCCAGTGCGGAGCAGTCTGCTCACAGCGGTCATCCTCAATGATGTGATACATCAGCCCGAGCCGCTTCAGATTGAGGTGCATCGCTTTGATGCAACAACGTAGCAACAATCAACTCACAGCTTTGCTTGCAGCCTTTCACTATGCGTTTCAGGGCTTGTGGTATATGCTGCGAACCCAGCGTAATGCCCAGATCCACTGTTTTGCAGCGCTCTGCGCGATTGCCTTGGGCCTAGTTTTGGATTTGGCCCGCTGGGAGTGGCTGAGTTTGATCCTGACGATTACCCTGGTCTTGGCGGCTGAAGGTTTGAATACGGCGATTGAGGCGGTTGTTGATCTGGCCACTAGCCAAATCCATCCGTTGGCCAAGATTGCCAAGGATGTGGCCGCTGGGACGGTGTTGCTCTGTGCGATGGCGTCGCTGCTGGTGGGTTGTTTGATCTTTGTGCCCCACCTGTGGCCGTTGCTATTGGGACTTTTGGATCGTTGAGGGGTAATGTTGGCATGAGTATGCAGAGGACACGGAGTGGTTGCACCACAGAGACACAGAGGGCACAGAGCGTTTTATGTAAGCGCATGCATACTATATTGCTGCAAGGCCGCGAAAAGATAGACATCTCTGTGTTCTCGGTGCCTCTGTGGTTCAATCACTCTGTGTCCTCGCTCCACCTCTGTAGCTTAAGGTGACATGATCATGTGGCCTCTTGTGCGTCAGGCGCGCTACCTTGGACGCTACCGCGAAATTGCCCAGGTGTTGGTGGGCTATGGCTTTGGTGCGCTGGTCGAGCAATTGGGGCTGCTCTCGCTGCTCTCGTTGCCCCGCCGCGTGGTGCTGCGCGTGCCATCGGCCCCGCCGCTCGGCACCGCAGCACGTCTGCGTGAGGCCTTGGTGGCGCTCGGGCCGACCTTTGTCAAGCTGGGCCAGATGTTGAGTACCCGCTCTGATCTGCTGCCACCTGAGTTTGTCCAGGAGTTGGGCAAGCTGCAAGATACCGTCCCGCCTTTTCCGGCTGACGTGGCGATCCAGACGATTGAGACGAGCCTTGGCCAGCCCATTGAGCAGCTCTTTGCCGCTTTTGAGCGCGAACCGCTGGCCGCAGCCTCATTAGGCCAAGTTCACGCAGCACGTTTGCATAGCGGTGAAGAGGTGGTGGTCAAGGTGCAGCGCCCCGATATTGCCGGACGGATCAATACCGACCTTGCGATTCTTGGCGACCTGGCGGCCCTCGCGCAGGAGCGGCTGCCCTTTGGCCAGCAGTATGATCTGGTGGAGTTGGCTTGGGAATTTGCGGTGACGTTGCGTGCCGAGTTGGATTATCGCCGCGAGGCGCGCAATGCGGAACGCTTTCGACAGCTTTTTGGCGCTAATCAGATTATCTATATTCCTAAAATCTACTGGGAGTATAGCGATAGCTGTATCTTGACCAGTGAGCGTCTGTATGGCGTAAAGCTGAATGATCTCGCTGCGCTGGCTGCCTGTGGGATTGATCGCACCCAACTTGCGCGTAATTGCCTCCAGGTGGTGCTGATCGAAATTTTTACCCATGGGTTTTTTCATAGCGACCCGCATCCCGGCAATTTTTTTGCCCTGCCCGATGCCGTGATTGGCGTGGTGGACTATGGGCAAGTGGGAACCCTCGACCGCCCAACGACCCAGGCGATGCTCATGCTGCTCATGGCCATTACGGAGCGCGATACCGCGACAGCAGTGCGCGCCTTGGAGCGTCTGGGTTTGGTGCAGCGCCGCGAGGTGACGCCGCAGTTGCGCCGCGACCTTGAGCGTTTTACTGAGGGCTTTGTTGATCGCCCTTTGGGTGAGATTTCGGCTCGTGAGACCGTCAATGAGCTCTTGAGTCTCTTGCGTCGTCACCGCATTAGGCTGCCTGGGCCGCTGGCTTTGTTGCTCAAGGCTTTGGTGATGATGGAAGGCGTTGGCCTACAGATCGATCCGAAACTCGATGTCTTTGCCATTGCGCGACCCTATGTGCAGCAAGCCATGCTCGACAGCCTCTCGCCGGCTGCATTGAGCGAGCAGGCATTCCAGCGTCTGCGCGACCTGAGTGAAGCGGCGGGCGAAGTGCCTATGCAGACGGTCGAGTTGTTGCAGCGGCTCAATGCGGGCGAGTTGCGCCTCCAGACCGATGAGCGCGAGTTGCGCCGTGTTGCAAGTGCCATGGTCGAAGCGAGCAACCGGCTCGTCTTGGGCCTCATTCTCGCCGCGCTGATTGTAGGCTTGGGCGGGCTTGCAGTGACGGTAGGCATCACTGGTTGGAGCGGTTTTCTCCCCACATTGCTCTTGGTGGTAGGCATGGTTGCAGCGGGGATCATTGCCTTGGCACTGACGATTGCGCTCTTGCGTCCATATGAATAATCGCCGCATGTTCGGCAATCTACAATCTACAATCTGCAATCTACAATCTGCAATCTACAATCTACAATCTGCTACTGCCCCGCCGCAACTCCGCCAGCGTCTGTTGGTAGCAGGGGCGCAGTTGTGCAATCAGCGGAGCATTGGCGGCTACGTTCGCCTCCGTCTCGATCTGGGCACAGAGACGGGCGAAGGCTTGAGCACTGAGTTGCAGGGAACCGCCATGCATACGGTGGGCAGTCTTTTGGACGGTGGCGTAATCCTCTGCGGCGAAGGCCGCTTCGAGCTTGACGATCTGCTCCTGCATGGTCTGCTCAAAGATGTGGAGCAGCCCCTCGAGGAGCGCCGCTTGGTCCTGGCCAATTACCGCACACATGAGTTTAAGTTTGACCCAATCAACCAGCGTGGGCGGTGCGGAGTTGGGCGGGGCTTCTGGGTCAAGGGCGGGCGGAAGGCGGCGCAACGCCCGCTCCAGTGCGGCCAACTGGATCGGCTTGGTGAGATAGTCGTTCATGCCCGCTTGCAATGCCTGCTCGCGGATGCTCACGGTGGCATGGGCGGTGAGGGCAATGATGTAGGGCTGTTTGATGCTGCTCCCACGGGCGCGAATCTGGCGCGTGGCTGCTTCACCATCCATGACGGGCATCTCAATATCCATGAAGATGATGTCGAAGCGCCATTGGGCCATGATCGCAAGCGCCTCTTCGCCGTTGCCGACAACCGCGACCCGATGGCCCATCTGTTCAAGCATGCGCTGAATGATCTCTTGGTTGATCACGTTATCTTCCGCAACCAAGATGTCGAGGGGCCGTTCGGCGTTGAAGCTTGCCACCGGACTGATCACGGGCTGGAGGGGTGCGGCGCTCTTCAGCGGAAGGTGGAGGGTGAAGGTTGAGCCCACTGCGGGCTGGCTGATCACCGCGAGCGTCCCCTCCATCAAGCGCACCAACTGGGTGCTAATTGCTAGGCCCAGGCCGGTGCCTCCGTAGCGCCGGGCGGTGCTGCTATCGGCCTGAACGAAGGGTTCAAAGATGCGCTGCTGCTGCTCCTCGCTCAACCCAATGCCCGTGTCGCTCACCTTGATGCAGATCATCTGCTGCTCGGCGTCTAGGGGTTCAGCCGTAGCATCGAGGGTCACACGGCCTTTACTCGTAAATTTCACCGCATTGCTCAACAAATTGAGCAGCACTTGGCGCAAGCGGCCCTCATCGCCCGCTACCCATGTAGGCAGATCAGGACTCACGTTTTGCACAAAGGTCAACCCCTTCTGCTGGGCCATATGCGCCACCAGATCGCCCGTCGCCCGTAGGGATGCAGGCAGATCGAAGGGTTGCAGCTCAAGCTCAAGCCGCCCCGATTCGATGCGCGAAAAGTCGAGGATGTCGTTGATGACCGCGAGTAACGCCTGGCCCGCTGTGTTGATCGTATTGACCATGTGGCTCTGATCGCCACTCAAGGGCGTCGTCTGGAGCAGCGTGGTCATGCCAATAATGGCATTGAGCGGGGTACGAATCTCGTGGCTCATGGTCGCAAGGAAGCTAGCCCGTGCTTGCGCTGCGGACTCGGCGGCATCGCGGGCGCGCGCCAACTCCTCAGCCACCTGCTGGCGCTCCGTAATATCGAGGGCCAGGCCATCCCAGAGTACGCCGCCGTCGGGCTGCGGGCGCGGGCGCGAACAGACGTATACCCAGATCATTTTGCCACTAGGAATGACCAGACGCAGCACAACCGTATAATCCTCACCTTTGCGCGCCGCCTCACGGGCCTGATTCCGCACCATCTGCAGATCTTCGGGCAGACAGAGGGAGTGGACTGCTTGGGCCGAAGCCAAGCCCTCCTCAGGTGTGACCCCTAACATCCGTTCCACGCCACTGCTCAGGTAGAGGTAGCGGGGATTCCAGTCGGGATCGCGATAGAGTTGGTAGATAAAGCCATTGGGAAGGTTGTCGCCTAGGGCCCGCAGTTGCTCCTCGCGGGACTGCAAGGCATGGGTGATCTCCCACTGCTGAATGAAGCTGGTGATCATATCCATGGCCGTCTGTACCATCTGCTTCGCATGCTCATCCCAAGGTCGCTCCCAGACATCCACAATAGAGATCAGACCGCGCCAAGCGCCATCAATCTTGAGGCCCGACGAGAGCAGCATGCGCACGCCATTATGGGCATAGTATTGGTACATGATGTGATCGGGGGCAAACATTTTACATGGATTGCCACAGATCATGGCTGTCTGCTCAAGCTGTTTGACAAATTCGGGTTGCAACGGTTTGAGATCCACGACAAAACGATTGAAGGGCGGAAGTTCGGGATTCTGATCGCCGAGCCAAATCTCGTTACGCTGAAAAATATCTTTCGTGGAGGGGTAGATACTCATCGCAATGCGGTAGCTGCCCAGCGTGCGCCGTACCAGCGCCAACGCCTGCTGCACCACCGGCTGCCACGCGGGGATATTGGAGCCCGCTTCGAGCAGCATGCGCGAACATTCAGCCAAGGCTTGGGCATAGCGCAACTGGGTGCTACTGTGCTGTTCAGCCAGCTTATGCGCCGTAATCTCCTGCACGGCCCCCAAGTAACGGACGCCACTGGCCATGTGTTCAACCACGCCACTTGTCCGCACCCAGATCGAACGGCCATCCAGCGTCTGCGCCGGTAGCTCTAGTTCATAGGCTTCATGGTGCTTCACGAGACGTTGAAAGGCGCTGCTGAGGCGCGGCCACGCTTCGGGATAGAGCCTACGGATGATCCGTTCGTCAATCGGATGCTCCGCAGGCACAGCATGAATCACATAGAGTTCAGGACTCCAGTTGAGCCGATTGTGTGCCGGATCGTAGGTATAGCCCCCCACCCGCGTCAGACGCTGGGTTGCACTGAGCAGCGCATTGGTATCGTTCACCTCAGCAGTACGCTGCTCGACCAAACTATCAAGTGAGGTGTTAAGCTGCTTCAATTCACCCAGCGTGCGCTGCGTCATCTGCATATGCTGTTGCAGCGAAAACATCAGCGAACTCAGAATCATGCCTAAGACAGCAATCAGACCGCTGATCAGCAGCCAGTTGTTGAGCAAAACCCGCGTTGTGATAGCTGAGCCGAGAAAATCTTGCGGATAGGCAAACATGCCCACAGATAAGCCATGATTGATCAGCCCTACCCCGCTAATGCCAATGATCGCCACCAGTAGGCCCGCACGCATGCCCATAAGCAGGATTGCAAAGAGCACCGAGCTAATCACCACAGTCGGATTGACACCATACAGCCCCATGGTACTCATGCCCAACAAGCCGTTGAACAAGAACATGGCGATGATGCTACCACTACGCAGGCGATAATCGATCTGCGGGAAGAGTACCAACATCACAAGCAGACTGATCAAGCCCAGATTGGCAGCCAGCATAGACCAGCGCTCGAAGTGCCAATGGTTGTTTGCATCAAAGATCAAGATGGGCAAGCCCAAGAGCAACGTGAAGCGCAAGAGCAGCATACTCGTATGCTTGCGCCATGCCTGCAGCGCATCCTCGTCGGATGCTGTGTGGACGAGCGGGGGAAGAAAGCGGTGCAACATAGGCTTTGGGGGGTGAGGGTAGACTGTGGAAGATACTGTAGCATATCTTGCAATCAAATGGCATAGTGCAGTACGTTGAATCCATGGCGATTGCAAAGTCTTCTTGATCGTCCGCAGATTACGCAGATTATTACTTCCTCATTATCAAGAATGCTAAAGCCCATTGGAACGCCATGTTCGGCAATCTGCAATCTACAATCTGCAATCTGCAATCTACAATCTGCAATCTACAATCTACAATCTACAATCTACAATCTACAATCTACAATCTACAATCTACAATCTACAATCTACAATCT
>NZ_NQWI01000309.1 GCF_002532535.1 Candidatus Viridilinea mediisalina | reverse complement strand
CTTTGATGATAGAATGGTCTATGTCGAAATCTCGCCCGACGAGTGGCTGCGTACCAAAGATGATCCAGCGGCAGCCGATGCACTCTCACGCGAGTGTGGCCCCTTGATTCAGCAGGCGCTTGGCGCTGCGTGGCACCGCTGGCATGATCAGGAATGGAGTTAATCATATGACCGTCCAACCTCACGCGCAGATGAACGCGGCAGCCTACCTTGCGTTTGAGCGCGCTGCGACGCAACGGCATGAGTATGTTGATGGGTCGGTTCGTGCAATGTCGGGGGCGAGTGTTGCCCATAATATCATTGTGGGAAATATCTTTGCCCGTTTGCATCAGCATACGCTTGCTCAGGGTTGTACGGTCTTTGCGAGTGATATGCGTCTTGGGCTAGTAGAGCAAGAGAGCTATTTCTATCCTGATATTATGGTTGTCTGTGGTGATTTGCAATGTGCTGATACGCAACAAGATACGTTACTTAATCCTATTCTTATTGTTGAGGTTCTTTCGCCATCAACAGAGCAGTACGATCGCGGCAAGAAATCGCACTACTATCGTTCTATTCCTTCGCTCCGAGAATATCTACTTATTGCCCAAGATCAAGCCTATCTGGAACATGTTGTTCGCTATGGGCCACATCAGTGGCTTATAACGGAGATTACTGATCAACAAGCCGAGATTCATCTGGTTTCGGTAGATTATACCTTGCGCTTGCAGGATGTCTATGCGAAGGTGGTGCGTAGG
>NZ_NQWI01000177.1 GCF_002532535.1 Candidatus Viridilinea mediisalina | reverse complement strand
CAACGCCAGCAGAGCTTCATTGGTAACAAAAGGTAACAGAAGGTAACAGAAGGTAACAGAAGGTAACAGTAAGGTAACAGTAAGTAACCAAACAGTTACCGAGATTGTTACTTTCTGTTACCAACAAATCACTATACTCTACGATAGTGAGTAGCAAATACCTTTTGGAGATTGCCATGACCGCATTACCACCACCTTCTGACCTTGTTCGTCGGGCGATGGAAGCCGATCCGCAGGCGCTAACGGAATTGTACAAGTATTTTGCGCCCAGAGTGTATCGTTATGTGTATATGCGTGTAGGTGATGTTGACCTAGCGCAAGACATTCAGTCTGAGGTATTTGTGCGTATGCTAGAAAGCATTCACACCTACGAAGATCGAGGGTGGTCAATTAGCTCCTGGATTTACCGCATCGCGCAAGCGCGTACCATTGATATCATGCGTGGCAAGCGACGGCGGCAGTGGATCGATCTCGAAGAAGAGCAGATTTTAGCTGATGGGCCCGAAGAGGCCTTGTTGGCAGAACTTGAACATCATGTCTTACGTAAAGCCATGAAGCATCTGTGCGAACCACAACAGCGCGTGATCCTGCTGCGCCATGTCTATGGCCTATCGATTGAAGAAACAGCGCGGCAAATGGGACGTAATGTAGGCTCAGTGAAAGCCCTCCAACACCGCGCACTCACGCGCTTGTCCCTGTTGATGCAGGTCGAGCTTGGCGAGCATACAACGTAATCTCGTTCAATGTTCGACAGTCGGCATGGCCTATGCTAGAATAAATCGCCCGCGTGACCCCAAGACGCCAATGGAGGAAGCTGATGCGAATCGAGCGAAATTTGGGCATGGATCTTGTACGCGCCACTGAAGCTGCTGCCCTACGCAGCGGGCGCTGGATGGGCCGTGGCGATAAAATTAGTGCTGACCAAGCGGCAGTTGATGCAATGCGCTTTGCCCTTGATGGTGTGCCAATGAATGGTGTGGTTGTCATCGGTGAAGGCGAAAAGGACGAAGCCCCTATGCTCTATGTCGGTGAGCAGGTTGGGGCCGGTGATGGCCCTGAAGTGGATATCGCCGTTGATCCGGTGGAAGGTACCACCCTGCTGGCTGAAGGTATGCCCGGTGCGATTGCCGTCATTGCCATTGCCGAACGGGGTGCCCTGCACAATTGGCAAGGCATTGCCTACATGGATAAGCTTGCGGTTGGCGAACGCGCCAGAGGGGTGATTGACATCAATGCCCCCGTCTCCTATAACGTGCGCGCCGTCGCCCGTACCCTCAATAAGCAGATTGAAGATGTGACGGTGGTTGTCCTCGATCGCCCACGCCACACAGACCTCATCCGCCAAATTCGTGAAACTGGCGCTCGCATCAAGCTCATCCTCCATGGCGACGTTAGTGCTGGGATTATGACGGCAATTGAAAATGCTCCCGCCGATATCCTGATGGGCATCGGTGGTGCCCCTGAAGCGGTTATTACCGCTGCCGCCCTCAAATGTATGGGTGGCGAGATGCAGTGCAAAATTTGGGCCCGCAACGAGGAAGAGCGCAACATGATGACTGAACTCAACCTTGATGAGCGCCAAGTTTATACCGTCAATGATCTCGCCAAAGGTGAGAATATCTACGTCGCTGCCACCGGCATTACCACCGGCGAATTCCTGAGCGGCACCGAATACTTTGGCGGTGGTGCCCGTACCCACAGCGTCGTGATGCGCTCCCGCTCTGGGACTATTCGCTACATTGATGCGACCCATCGCTGGGATAAACTGATGCGGATCTCCAATATGCCCTACGGCGATTAGGATGTTTTGGCGTGGTGGTGCGAGCTACGCTCGCACCACCACGCCAATTATTTTTTTGCGATGGCTTCAGGCTCTCTCGGATGTAGCGCCTGTTCTTCTGTTCCACTGTTCTTCTGTTCTTCTCCATGGCTATAACGTTACGTACCCATTTAGCCCAATCACCTGCTCTTGCCGCTGCAATGGCCCTTGCTACCGGCGGTCTGGTTGGTGGTGCTGCGGCTTTTGGCCCGCTCTATGCCCTCGCTGGCATCTTTGGCCTGCTTGTTGGTCTGGCCATGCTGACCTCAACCACAGTGGGCATCCTTGCGGTCTTCGCCATTATTACCATCCTACCCTTTGGTACCTTGCCCTTTCGGGCGATCATTACGCCCAATTTCCTAACCCTTGCCCTCGTCGCTCTCAGTGCCGTCTGGGTGCTCCGCATGCTCGCCCGCCCCGATGCCTACGATCTGCGCGTTACCCCCTTGGGCCTGCCCATCTTTGGCTTTTTAGGGCTGACCTTCTTCTCCCTGATCTTGGGTGCCCGTGGCCTGCCCGATACCAGCACGCTCCATAATTACGTCAAGTTCACTCTGGGCGTCCTGCTCTTCATCAGCATCGTCAACTGCGTTCGCACCCGCGCAGAAGCGCGCACTGCCCTGCGCGGCCTGCTGATCAGCGGTGGCATCGCTGCCTTCGTTGGGCTTGCCCTCTGGGCCATGAGCGACCGGATCGCCCTACAGATTCTCGTCGCCCTCGGGCGCATCGGCTACCCCACCAGCGGGCGCGTCCTCCGCTATGTCGAAGATGATGTCCACGGCCTCGAACGGGCCATTGGCTTTTCAGTAGACCCCAACAGCTTTGGAGGGATGCTTGCGCTCATTGTGGCCCTCGGCGCGGCCCAATTGGTCGCCCAACGGCCCATTATGCAGCGTTGGCTGCTCGGCCTGCTCGTCGCTACCATGAGCCTCGCGCTCATCCTTACCTTCTCGCGCACCGCACTGATCGGCCTGATCGCCGCTGCCGCCTACCTCGCCACCCTACGCTACCGCCGCCTCTGGTGGCTGATGCTTGGCGGAGGCGTGCTTGGCGGAATTCTACTGCTCGCCCTTGGATTCGCCGACGAATTCATCAACCGCTTCATCAGCGGCATCCAATTCCGCGACCAAGCCCAACAGATGCGCCTCGCCGAATACGAGAACGCCCTCGCCATCATTGCGCGCTACCCCGCCTTTGGCATCGGCTTCGGCCAAGCCCCCGACCTCGACCTCACCGCTGGCGTCAGCAGCATCTACCTCGCCATTGGCCAACGCATCGGACTCATCGGCCTAGCCGCCTTCCTCGCCACCGTCGCCACATGGTTCTACCAAACCATCCGCGCCCTACCCCAACTCGACGAAGAGCGCAGCAGTTGGGTACTTGGCTGCCAAGCAGGCATTGTCGCCGCCCTCGCCGTCGGCATCGCCGACCACTACTTCTTCAATATCGAATTCAGCCACATGGTCGCGCTCTTCTGGGGTACCATGGGCTTAGGCATGGCGATGGCCGGGGATTTGGAGGAATCAGGGTAAATCTGATCAAATTGTTCACACTCGCCCCTTTATCCCAACTCCGAGCAGTCTGGTGGATGCCAACCTACAATAGTCCAATGCCGACGTGCGATTACTTGATGAGGACGATTGAGATCCAACGCAAGCACCGTAGCCCTCCCAATTGGAGTTACACCAATGATGAAAAACCCATCATTGCTCCAAAGGAAGTGATCGCCCCACCGCTGAGTGCGAGGATTGTACAGCGCAACTCGTTCGCCTGTATCAGGATCAAGCGCAGTATGCTGCGCTCCTTTGCGTTCATTGCATTCACGACATGAACGCCAGAGATTTAAGCGATCAGTTGATCCTCCAGCAGCAATCGGCTGAATATGTTCGATACTCAGTAAACTACCTGTAAATCGTTCATCAGTCTGACAATAGCCGCAGCGATGCCCAGCATCAACTAGAATCTGCGCCATTAACTGGACTGGAATATAACGACGGCTCATGATGTGGGCATAGGCAACTGATCCACTGTCGGGATTTGCCTGCCTCGTTGATGTAGCAAGACAAAAGCATGCGCTTTTCGTACCATCAGCGCCTCATTTGCGGCACAAAGTAAAGTAAGTTGGTCTTGTTGTTCAATAGTAAGCTCTGATACTTGCTTGAGCGCAATCAATTCATCAATCTTCTCATTGCGTGACGCAGGAGCAAGACTCAAAGCAATAGCTTGCAGCGCTTCATCGGAAAGTTGATCCATTGCACTCAATTCTGTCTGAAGTTCCACTGGAAGCAAGGCGGTAAGATAGGGCGGTAAGGTACGCTCAAGTGCCTGTGCAACTAGCTTGTCAACAGATTGATCGGATGTACGCGCAGCAGCCTCAAGTTGCAAGAAGATTGGTTCAGGTATGGTAAGTGTAATTGTACGTAGACTCATATTTTCATCCTTGAGGTGTAGTTTTAAAAATACATTTTCAGCTTTACAATTCACTAGCGCGTAGTGACACAGTGCTACTATGTCGCTACGCGCTACTCAAACACCAACCAGAAGGTGACCCTACGCTCACCAAATCCTACTTCCACCCACCCACGACATCAAAAATCGCCCGATCATGCATCGGGTTGGGTACCGTCGTTTCGGGTTGATTCAGCAGGTACTCTGCCATCTCGTTGAAGGGGCGGATACAATCCTCTTTGCCTTCGCCCTCCATCTCAAAGAGTGTCTTGCCCGCCAAACGCGAACGACGGATGAGGTCGTGGTAGGGTACGCGCCCCATGATCTTGGTGTTGACCGTCTCGACAAACTGTTCGAGCAGGCTGGTGCCACCAAAATCGGGGTCAACCCGGTTGGCAATCAGCCCCGCCATGGTCACTTTGTGGCGCTGATTCTTCTGGGCAATCGCTAAACAGAGCCGGTTGGCCGCGAAGATGCTGTCAAAGTCGTTGCAAGCAATGATCATCCCGTAGTCGGCATAGTTCAGCGGGGCCGAGAAGCCGCCACAGACTACGTCGCCCAGAACATCAAAGAGGATGACATCATACTTGTGGTAGAGCCCGAATTCCTTGAGCAACTTCACCGTCTCGCCTACCACATAGCCACCGCAACCACTGCCCGCTGGCGGCCCCCCCGCCTCCAACGTATCCACCCCGGCAAAGCCGGTCATAATCACATCTTCTCGGACAACATCCTCAATGTGAAAATTTACCTGCTCAAGCACATCAATGACCGTCGGTTGCAACATTCCGGTCAATGGGAAGGTACTATCATGCTTGGGATCACAGCCAATCTGTAGCACCTTCGCGCCCTTCAGGGCCATGGCTGCCGAAAGATTGGCACTAGTCGTAGACTTGCCAATACCGCCTTTGCCGTACACCGCGAGGATGAGGGACATAGCCAATTCCTTACTTAGTCTCTTCGTATCTGTAGGTTGCTGGAAGGGCTACGCCCTCCCAAATTTGCTATGAAAGTTCTGGGCCGCACCGCGAACCATCCCTAACACCTATTTCCTATTTTCTCGTTTCTACTTCCTTCCCTTAGCGCTTCAACGGTCGCTCAAATTCCTGCTCGTATACCTCAGCGGTATACTCCAACGCCCGGTAGACATAGCCCGGAACGATGCGCCCTTCGAGACGACCATGCAGATCGCGCACAAAGACAAGGTTGCGTAGCAGTTTCTGTTCGATGACGCTGCGTGCAAACTCTAGCCCTTTGGGCCCTTTGGTGCGCTGCATCCAGGCTACAAATTTGCGTATGGGTGCCGCAGGGCGCACTTTCGGACGGCGCAGCATACCAATGTAGGCTTTGATGCCTGGCCGACGATTGCCCCCTTCGCTGTAGGTGCCCAACTCTAGGTGGGGCCGCAACAGTTCAAACAGTTCTTCACCACGCTCGGTACGCACAAACATCCACTGCCAACGCTCTTCGGGCGGCAACGGCGCACCCAAATAGCCCACCGTCAGATCGGTCAGGCCATTCTGGTAGTCGAAACAGCTCATACACGCCGCCGGGAACATCGCCCGCTCGCCCCCCAAGCCGCTCACGTCCAGATCAACAAAATTGACCTTCTCAATCGTGCCGTTCTCATGGCGGAACCAGACCCGGAAGTCCTGCATGAATTCCTGATGGACTACCGTATCAGGCGATTTGGACGCGATCTTCAGGAAGCGCAAGAGGTCAGGGTAGGATGTATTGTCGGTGCAGGGCAGGCCAATCACATAGAGCCGCTCAAGGCCCAATTCGTCCTCAAGGGCGCGTAGGGCATGCACTTGGCAGCCCGTGCCGATGAAGGCGATACGCTTCAGCCCACTGGCCCGCACCTGATCCAGAATTTCCAAGTTGGGTGAAATGCAGGGCTTATTGCCCGCACTCGCTCGCACCTCTTCAGGCGTGCGCGCCAACACCGGCAACGGAGCCCAGCGCGTACCCGGGGCTGCATGGGTGCAGATCACCCCTTCAACCAGCCCCTGCTCCAGCAGCAGCGCCCCCATAGTGGTGATGACCCCACTCCACTGCGCCTCATAGTTCACCGGGCGCATGCGGATAACATGGATCGCTCGTGAAATACCAAAAAGCAACTCATCGCCATCGCGACGGTTGCGTCCGTGCAACTTCAGTTCCAGTTCCTCGTGCTTGTTGTTCACAAAGACACAAGACTGGGCCATCTTTGGCCGCAACTCACCCCCACAGATGCCGCAGTCACTACAGAGCTTCGGTCGCCCCTTGAAGCGCTCCGCCTGCGAGAGTAAGGCGATTTCGTGGAGCGGACGAACGGTCGTGGTCGTCATAGCCGTCTTCTAGATTCTAGGTTCTTACTGGTGGTCGCATTGTACCATAGCCATGTTGCGCCCATGTGCATGAAGCTTAGGGCTGCCGCCCTTCAACCCGCTGTTGGGATTACGCCCCAAACCCGCTTTTTTGTTAGCGCGAAGAAGTTCTGTGCCGCGCCGCTTGGCTTCGACAGGCTCAGCCAGCGGCGTTGGAGTGCCGACTTATGGTCTTCCAGTAAATAATCCGCTAACCAGACCTCGCAAATCTGGCATATCTATCAGGTCTAG
>NZ_NQWI01000017.1 GCF_002532535.1 Candidatus Viridilinea mediisalina | reverse complement strand
GCTTATCGGAGCGGTGCCCCGTCCTTCATCGGCACGTAGCGCCAAGGCATCCATCGTGTGCTCATCATGTCTTCCCTCCCTTGCCGCGCGAGGCGGGGGAAGGGAGACGGTAGGTATCATCATCATGAGCGACCCGCCACGGCGCAATGCCGGGCCAAGCCTACTCATGCAAAACAATTAAATCCACGCGCGCTTCAGTTGGTAAGGTACGACAAGGTTTGGGCGAAAAAATAGGGTGCAGGCCGTAGCACTGCCCCATTCACCTCACACCTCAGGTTGTTGCACAGCGCCCCATATGGAGCGTCCTGCTCACAGGGGGGCAGTATACAGGTAGTAGGAGGATTTGTCAAGCGGAAAAAGGGGGGGTGGGGGAACATGGTCCCCCCCACATCTAATCAATTTTGGCATACGCAGGCAGCGTCAAGAACTCCACAAAATCATCACTCGTGGTAATGCCCGCAAAGAGTTCAGCGGCCTCTTCGTAGCGCCCGTCGTTGAAGGCGCTTCCCAAGTGCGTGCGCACCTTCTCTAGCTCTTCGGGCAGCATCTGGTTGAACATCTCAACCGTGACTTTGCGCCCATCATCGAGTACACCCTTGGGACTACGGATCCACTGCCAGATCTGGGCCCGCGAAATCTCGGCGGTGGCGGCGTCTTCCATGAGGTTAAAGACGGGCACACAGCCGTTGCCCGCCAGCCACGAGCCGAGGTACTGGATGCCAACGTTGATGTTCATCCGCAGGCCCTGCTCGGTGATCGGCGCTTCCGGCCCAAACTTGAGGATGTCGGCAGCCGTAATCGCCACGTCGTCGCGCTGACGCTCGATCTGGTTGGGGGTCTGCATCACGGCATTGAAGGCGTCCATAGCAATCGGCACGAGGCCGGGGTGGGCTACCCAGGTGCCGTCGTGACCATCGTTAGCTTCGCGCTCCTTGTCGGCGCGCACACGGGCTAGTGCCGCAGCATTGGCCTCCGCGTCATTCTTGATCGGAATCTGCGCCGCCATGCCACCCATTGCATGCGCCCCGCGGCGGTGGCAGGTCTTGATGCAGAGCAGCGAGTAGGAACGCATAAAGTGGGTCGTCATGGTCACCAGGGCCCGGTCGGCCAAACAGAAGTCGGGATTGGTGCGGAACTTCTTGATACAGGAGAAGATGTAGTCCCAGCGCCCGCAGTTGAGCCCCGCCGAGTGGTCGCGCAATTCATAGAGAATCTCGTCCATCTCAAAGGCGGCGAGGATCGTCTCGATCAGCACTGTGGCCTTAATCGTGCCCTGCGGCAAGCCCACATACTCTTGCGCCATCACAAAGATCTCGTTCCAGAGTCGGGCTTCGAGGTGGCTCTCCAGTTTGGGCAGGTAGAAGTAGGGGCCACCCTGCACCTCAATCGCCTGCTTGCCATTGTGGTAGAGGTAGAGTGCAAAGTCGAAGATGCCACCCGAAACCACTTCACCATCCACGGTAACGTGCTTTTCATCGAGATGCCAACCACGCGGGCGCACAAAGAGCAGTGCTGTCTCGGCGTTCAACGCATACTGCTTACCCTCAGGCGAAGTGAAATCAATCGTGCGGCGCAGAGCATCGCGCAAGTTGATCTGCCCGCCCACCTGATTATCCCAATTGGGTGTATTGGCATCCTCAAAGTCGGCCATAAAGACCTTAGCCCCCGAATTGAGCGCATTGATGATCATTTTGCGATCAACAGGGCCAGTAATTTCAACCCGGCGATCATTGATCTGCGCGGGGAACGGCGCGATCTTCCAATCGCCAGCACGCACCTCAGCGGTTTCCGGCAGAAAATCGGGCAACTTACCCGCATCAAGGGCCGCCTGGCGCTGCTGACGAAGCGCCAACAACTCCTGGCGGCGCGGATTAAAAGCACGGTGCAACTTGGCCACCAACTCCAACGCCTCCGGCGTCAGAACCTCGGCATACTCCGGCGTCACACGGCCCGTGATCGCCATCCCGGCGGGTACCTTCAGATCACTCATTGATCTTTATCCTTTTCCGTTGGGTGGAAACAGTTTCCACAAAACTTGATGGTAAAAAGTGGGAGAACCATGTTCTCCCATGCCCACTTACGCGAACCTGTATCCCAAAAAGGGGGTGTGGGGGAACCTGGTTCCCCCGCTAGGGGTGTGGGGAGCCATGGTCTCCCCACGCCGAAGAGGGGGTGTGGGGGAACCTGGTTCCCCCGCTAGGGGTGTGGGGGAACTTGGTTCCCCCAAATTCACTCAAAAACGGGGGTGTGGGGGAACCTGGTTCCCCCAAATTCACTCAAAAACGGGGGTGTGGGGGAACCTGGTTCCCCCACGTATACCCAAAAGAGGGGGTTCGGGGGAACATGGTTCCCCCACCTTCTAATGGAACTGCTCGGCCTCAGTCGAACCGGCGAGCGCGGTGGTCGAAGAGGTACCCCCGGAGATGACCATGCTCACCTCGTCGAAATAGCCAGTGCCGACTTCGCGCTGGTGCTTGGTGGCAGTGTAGCCCTGGTCTTCGGCGGCAAACTCGGCCTGCTGCAACTCGGAGTAGGCGGCCATGCCGCGATCCTTGTAGCCGTGGGCAAGCTGGAACATGCTGAAGTTGAGGCTGTGGAAGCCCGCCAGGGTAACAAACTGGAACTTGTAGCCCATTGCACCAATGGCACGCTGGAAGCGGGCGATGTCTTCGTCGCTCAACTTCTTCTTCCAGTTAAAGCTGGGCGAGCAGTTGTAGGCCAACAGCTTACCGGGGAACTTGGCGTGGATGGCATCGGCGAAGCGCTGCGCCTCCTCAATGTTGGGCTCCGCCGTCTCGCACCAGACCATATCAGCATACTCGGCATAGGCCAAGCCACGCGCAATCGCCTGCTCCAAGCCGGGCTTGACATAGTAGAAGCCCTCGGGCGAGCGCTCGCCAGTGAGGAAGGCGTGGTCACGCTCATCAACATCGCTAGTCAACAGATTAGCAGCGTTGGCATCGGTGCGGGCAATGATCAGCGTAGGCACCCCCATCACATCGGCGGCGAGGCGGGCAGCAATCAGATTGCGGACAGCCTGCTGGGTGGGCAGGAGCACCTTGCCACCCATGTGGCCACACTTCTTCTCAGAGGCGAGCTGGTCCTCGAAGTGGACACCAGCGGCACCAGCTTCAATCATCCCCTTGGTCAACTCAAAGACATTGAGCGGGCCACCGAAGCCAGCCTCACCATCGGCAACAATCGGCGCGAACCAGTGGGTATCACCCGTACCCTCAGCATGCTGAATCTGGTCGGCGCGCTGCAAAGCCTGATTGATACGCTTAACCACCATGGGCACCGAGTTGGCCGGGTAGAGGCTCTGGTCGGGGTACATCTGGCCCGCGAGGTTGGCATCAGCGGCCACTTGCCAGCCGGAGAGATAGATGGCCTTGAGGCCAGCCTTGACCTGCTGCACGGCCTGATTGCCCGTCAGCGCACCAAGGGTATTGACAAAGGGCTCAGTATTGAGCAGGTGCCAGAGGCGCTCGGCACCCATACGTGCCAGCGTCGCCTCAGGCTGGACAGAACCACGGAGCCGGTAGACATCCTCGGCACTATAGCCACGGGCAATCCCGGCAAAGCGCGGCGTATCCCAACCGGCGGCAATCTGGGCTATCTGCTGCTCACGATCCATTGGAAGAGGTCCTTTCTTACACTACAACACCACGTAATACAAGCCTAGCCTAAGAGTCTGTCTGAAAAGCTCGTGGGTATGCGTTGGAGTGCCGGCTTTAGCCGGCTGAAGCCGGCACTCCAACGTCAGTTCATAGACTTTTCAGACAGCCTCTAAAGTACTAACGACCGCGCCATGCCAAGCATAGCGCGGTCGCACCAAAGAGTTCTGTTGTCGCCATATGGGGAGACACTGCGGCACCCTGCCCAACCTCTGCGGGGCTGCCGTGCCCCTCGCTTGCACACAACACCTATTATACTACATAGAGAGTTACAAGGGAGTTACAAATTCCATAGGGTGGTGAGGGTTTTCATTATGTGGAAAACTAACCACCCTACGGATTAGGCTGGCTGCTATCGGGCGGGGTAGCCGGCATGGGCAAAAGCGGCGCAATGGGGGTAACCAAGCGATCCACAATGTTGCCCAGGCGCAAGAACTGCGGACCAAGTTCCGTCTCGGCCAGCGGGATATTGACCGGAACATCAAGTTGGATCGGAATCGCAGTAATCAATTTGACATCCATGTTCAGGTCAACCGGCAACTCAAGGCCCACTGGTAACTCAATGTTCACCGTAGCATTGAGATTACCACCGCCACCAGGGAAGGTAATCTGGGCCGGGGCTTGCAGCGGCACCGGCTCGGTGAGTTGCACCACATTGCGCGGGGTCATAATCGTATCACGGTTGATCGGTACATCAAGCTCTACGGGTAAGCTCGTATCGAGCGGCACCGTATAGATAATCGTAGAATCTTGCAGCTTAACCACCACATCTTGCAGTTCGGCAACATTGTTTGCTGCAAAGGTTGGCCCCAACTCACTCAGGCCCGCCACCTGATTGCGATTGAGCAGCAGGATACCCACCAGCACACCAACGACCACAATGAGTACCGCATTGATCAGAAACGATGTCCAGATCATTGCTTTGTAGAGCGGTGGCAATGGAGCATAGGTTAGTGCCGGAGCAGATTCGGTCGTATCAGCCATGGGTCTCGCGCTCGTCTCAGCAGCCATAGCGAACCTCCTTGGAGAACGGCAGAACAGGGAGCAGAAGAACAGGGGAATAGGGGAATAGGGGAACAGGGGAACAAGAGAACAGGGGAACAAGAGAACAGGGGAACAAGAGAACAGGGGAATATGGTTTCAGAAATGGCCTTTCAGCATGCCGCACCCCTACTTTCCTCTTTCCTACTTTTCTCTTTCCTACTTTCCCCTACCCCCCTAGCATACCATATCGTTGCTACGATAGTGTGTCGTGAACGATACACCGCATCTCTTTGGCACTTGTCCCACCAGCACGTTGTAGGTATGCTACACTAACGGTAAACTATAATGCCCTATTTCCTATTTCCTCGCTTCTGTATCCTTGCCCGAGGAGAGCTATGAGCCGTGAAGAGATGCTTGCGACCCTGCGTACCAGTCTGGCGGCAACGGGTCAGTGGCTTACTGAGGAGGCCCGACGGGTGCCCCATGTGCCGCCTTCGTTTGTGATGCCTGCTGAGATGAACCTTGTAGCTCAGTTTGTGGCTGAATTGACGAAGTTAGAGGCTCGGGTTTATCGGGTTGAGCAAGAGGCCGAAGCGCTTACGACCCTGGCGCACCTGTTGCAAGCACGTTCAGCCCAACAGATCATTGCGTGGGATTTGGATCAATTAGATCTCCCTGGGCTTGATGCGTTGCTCGTTGAACATGAGGTGGTCTTGCTCGATCCATGGGTGCGCGATGAGGGCCGTAAGGAGCGCCTGCAAGCCCTTGAACCTGCGCCGGTCTGCTTGTCGGCAGTAGATTGCGCTATTGCTGAGAGTGGTACCCTAGTGGTGCGCCACGGCCCTGGACGACCGCGCATTGCTTCGTTGCTCGCCCCCACCCATATCGCGCTTGTCCGTGCCGAGCAGATTGTGCGTGGCCTTGGTGATGCACTCGCCCTACTACGCGAACGCCATGGAACCCAACTCTTCGACCAGACGAGCAACCTTACCTTGATTAGCGGCCCATCGCGCACGGCAGATATTGAACTCACGCTCTCGTTGGGCATCCACGGCCCACCAGAGTTGCATGTCATCTTGTTCTGAATCAAGGGATGATTTCAGAACACGTTACAGTTTGGCGACATTCAGCGCATCCTGATGCCGCAAACCTATTTTCTATTTGCTCGTTTCTGTATCCTTCCCTAAAGGTAATACTATGGGTCAATTGCGTTTTGATCAGCGTTGGCTGATTCTGGTTGGTTTGATCATTGTGCTGGCAAATGCCAGTGCCTTGCCCTGGCAGGTGGTCGCGCTCTCACTCGCTGGCGTTGGGGGCTGGTTGCTTTGGACCGCTTGGCAAATGGCGGGCGGGAGCAGCCTCTTGGGCCGTGATGCGGGCCATGTGACCTATTGGCGCGGGCAGCGCATTGAGCGCCCCCCTCTGCCTCGTCAACGGCGTCCTACCTCATGGCCTAGCCTAGCGCCCATTCTGGTAATTGGGCTCTTCGGCGCAGCTTTGGTCATGGCTGGTTTGGTTGTGTTCCTGCGTGCCTTTGAGCTCTGATCTCCGAACTCCTGAGCAGCTTCTGAAAAGCCGGGGGGCACACGCTGGAGTGCCGGCTTTAGCCGGCTGAAGCCGGCACTCCAACCCCATAGACTTTTCAGACAACCTCCCGAGAATCGCTAGGGGCGGTACCGCTTCAACGGCACCGCCCCCAGTGAGAGAGGAGAAGGAGATACTCTGAGTATAACATCCCGCCGCTATTTTGCATGTGTGCTAGATTACATCATAGATGACATCTGCTTCATCTTCAGCGACAAGGCTTACACCTATGGGCTTTCTTGAAGGTCTGTTGCAACGCAAGGGTCTGATTACGGAGCGCCAGGATGCGTTGCTGGCTGAATTACGCACTGTGTTGGAACAACTCCTGGTTGCCTTTGAGCGCTTTGGTGCTGATGTTGATCCTGCTGATCAGCGTACTGTGCAAGACACCCTCGATCATCTGGAGGAGCTCTTCCTGATTGTGATCGCTGGCGAGTTCAATTCGGGTAAGTCCAGTTTCGTCAATGCGCTCCTGGGTGAGCAGGTGCTGCCTGAGGGGGTGACGCCCACCACCGATGCGATTACACTGCTCAGCCACGGTGATGAGGTTGCCAGCGAACTGCGCTCCAGTGGTCTGCGCGTTACGACCTTCCCGGCTGATGTGTTGCGCCAGTTGACGATTGTGGATACGCCTGGTACCAATGCGGTGATTCGTCACCACGAGCAGTTGACCCGCGAGTTTATTCCCCGTGCCGATCTGGTACTCTTCGCTACCTCAGCCGACCGCCCCTTCACAGAGAGTGAGCGCGGGTTCCTTGAGTTGATCAAGGAGTGGGGCAAGAAGATTACGATTATCCTCAATAAGGTGGACATCCTGAATGAGCAGGAGCGTGAGCAGGTGGTTACGTTCATCCGTGAGCATGCCCGTACTCTGCTTGGGGTGACGCCCGACATCTTCCCGGTCTCGGCGCGCCTTGCCACCCGCGCCCGCCAGAGTGAGGGGGCCGAACGGGAGCGCCTCTGGGAGGCGAGCCTCTTTGGTGCAGTGGAACACTATGTGGTTGATACGCTCGATGAGGAGACCCGCGTGCGCCTCAAGCTGCTCTCGCCCCTGGGGGTGGCCCGTCGGTTGAGCGGTAAGTATATGGGCGTCACGCAGGCCCGCTTAGAGACCCTGCGTGAAGATTTGACTACGATGGATAATGTTGATCAGCAGCTTGAGATGTTCAAAGCTGATCTGAACAATGATGTCAAATACTATTTGGGAGAGATTGACGAGATTCTGCAGAAATTCCACAACCGTGGCGATGCCTTCTTTGAGGAGCACATCCGGCTTGGGCGCTTGCGCGATCTGATGAAGGGCGAGCAGTTCCGGGCGCTCTTTGAAAAAGAGGTTGTGGGTGATCTCAATGAGCAAATCGATGATAAAGTGCAGGCACTGATTGATTGGCTGGTGGAAAAGAACCTACGCCTGCAACAGAGCATTGATGAGTATATCAAACGGCGCGCCAGCCAGCACAGTGAGCGGCTGATTGGCGCTGTGGGTGGCAGTTTCGACTACAACCGCCGGGCATTGCTCGACTCGCTCGGGCGCACCGCAAGTGACGTGGTAGCAAGCTACGACAAGCAGCGCGAATCGGCGGCGCTGGCCGAAGAGGTGCGCGCCTCCTTGGCGGCAACGGCGATCACCCATGTGGGCGCGGTGGGGCTCGGGGCGACGATTGTCACCCTAGCGCATGCGGTCTGGCTCGATTTCACCGGCATTCTTGCGGCAACGGCGATAGCGATTGGTGGCTTTGCCCTGCTGCCAGCCAAGAAGCGCCAGGCGAAACGGACCCTCCGCACCCGCGTAGACGAACTGCGTGAACAGTTGCGCCAGGGCATTGAGGGCCAGATTGAGCGTGAAGTCGAACGTTCCATTGGCCAAATCCGCGAACGCAATGCCCCCTTCACCCGCTTCGTGCGGGCCCAACGGGGCCAATTGAGCGAGTTGCAACAGCGCTTTGCCGACCTCGACACCAGCCTGGGGCGCTTGCAGAAGGAGATTGAGGGGTGATTAACCGACGTTTTGCCCTCTTTGCCTGGGCCAATGTGGCCTATAACCTGCTCGTGATCATCGGAGGGGCCTTTGTGCGAGCCACCGGATCGGGGGCTGGTTGCGGCGACGATTGGCCGCTCTGTGATGGCCAGGTGATCCCGCGTAACCCCGACATGGAGATGATGATCGAGTTTGGCCACCGCCTCACCAGTGGCTTTGCACTGCTTGGCACGCTGATCATGCTGATCTGGGCCTTCCGCGTCTACATCCCAGGCCACATTGTCCGCCGCTCGGTGATTGTTGCAATGGCCTTCATGATTATCGAAGCGCTGCTCGGTGCCGCCCTCGTCGTACTCCAACTGGTGGCAATGGATACCTCGATCAACCGTGCGGTCATGATGGCCTTGCACCTCGTCAACACCTTCCTGCTGCTCGGAGCATTGACGCTCAACGCATGGTGGGCCTCTGGCGGTGCGCCTATCAGTCTGCAAGGCCAGGGCCGCCTCTTCTGGCCCTTGGTGTTGGGCCTGGTTGGTGCCTGCATCGTCGGTGCCAGTGGGGCGGTCACAGCCCTTGGTGACACCCTGTTACACCATGGGGCCCTACCGGGCGGCATCGATCAACCAATGAGCCGCGATGCCCACCCCTTCGTCCAGATGCGCCTCTACCACCCGATTACGGGCCTGCTCTTGGGCATCTACGTCCTCTACTTGGTACGCCTCGTTACCAATCTATGCCCTGATCCACAGGCACGTCGCTTTGGCACGGGGCTTGTAATACTCATTTTCATTGAGATTATCTTAGGCGGATTGACCGTAGCTTTGCGTGCGCCCATTTGGCTCCAACTCGTCCATTTGTTCATGGCCGATCTGGTCTGGATCTGCCTTGTACTATTGAGTGCAGTAGCACTGGCAAAACCGAGCGATGCACGGATCGGGAGTCCACAAACAACGAGAATGGCAGTACAAGTATAAGGAGTTTTCCCCGATGACCATCTTGCTTCAAGCGAGCGACCTCGCCGCCCTTGCGCCAACAGCATTACCCACCTATCGCCAAGAGCGCTATCAGGGTGATGCGATGGACATAGCGCTCGACGCTTTCGATCCAGAACATCGGGTAATCCTGCAGCAGATGTACGCCCTACTCACACAGTTACGCCAACTCAGCGATCCGCATCAGGCCCAGCCAGTTGGTTTAGACACGATCCAACAGATCTTGCGTGAACACGAGTGGAAGCGGCTGGTTGATGGGATGCGTACCATCAGCCTACCCGCCACTGCACCAATTGATCCATTGCGTGCAAGCCAGGTGCTGCATGATCTGCGTGGTGGCGCACTTCAGGCGATTGTCCTCCTTTTAGGTTTAGTAGACTTAGGGATTACGGGTGAACAAGACCTGCTGCGCCTTTGGCTACTGAGTCGTGATCACCTCAAGATCTTCCGCAACGCGCTCACTGATATTGATCCCGAAGGGAGTGCCCTAGACCAAGCCCATAATCTGCATCACATTAACCTGATCCTCGAAAAGTGGCAGCAGGCGATCTATACCCTCAGTGATGCCCAAGCGACGATCCATGTTGACTGCGCCTTCGATGGCTATGTGGCGGAACGCTGCCTCGAATTTGCCGCCCTGGATCGCATTCTCTACAATCTGATCAACAACGCGGTACGCCATAGCCCCGATAGCGAAGTGGCCCTAGCCATCCTGCCGCTTCCAGCCGACAAGCCAAGCCAACTGCGCCTTGGCGTCGCCAATCGGCTGACTCCAGCGCAACACATGCGCCTCAATCAATTGGTCGAAGGCGATCACAAACGGCTCTTTGCCGGTGGCCTTACGATTGGCGGGAGCGGTCACGGCTTGCGCATCTGCGCCGATTTTGTGCAACGGGCCTTTGGCCTACGTCAACTCGACCTTGCCCTCGCCATGGGCTACCTGGGGGTCAGCGTCCCTGATGAACGAATTATCTTCTGGGTGCATTGGCCAGTGGCTGGTGAGTAGGTAGATTGTGACCATGCCCTATTTTTCCTTTGTCTATCCTGAAATGCTCTGGTTGCTGCTGATCGTTGGGTTGATCTGGTTGGTCGCCCTTGTGACGCCGCGCCGCGTGGCCCCATGGCGTTTCTGGACGAGTTTGGGGCTCCGGACGCTCCTTGCCTTGGCGCTGGTGCTGGCGGTCGCTGGGGTGCAGTTGGTCTTGCCGGTTCAGCGTACCACTACGGTCTTTCTGCTTGACGGCAGCGATTCGGTGCCCTCGGTAGCGCGGGCGCAGGCTGAGGGTTTTATTCAGGCGGCGCTGGAAGAAATGCCCGAAGGTGACCAAGCTGCCATTGTGGTCTTTGGCGGCAATGCGCTCGTTGAACGTACCCCCAGCGACGAGCGCCGCCTGGGGCGGATTAGTTCGGTTCCGATTGCGACGCGCACCAATGTTGAAGCGGCGTTGCAGCTTGGGCTTGCGCTCTTTCCCACCGATACGCAAAAACGCCTCGTGCTCCTCTCTGATGGCGGTGAAAATGAAGGGCGTGCCGTGGATATGGCGCGCCTAGCGGCGGCACGCGGCATACCAATTGATGTTGTACCGCTCGATATCGATACGGGTGAGGCTGAGGCACTGGTCGCTTCGGTCGAGGCTCCCGCCCACGCCCGCGAAGGTCAGATGGCTACGGTTGTGGCTACGCTGGAGAGTACGGTTGCCCAGCAGAGCCTCGTGCGTCTGATTGGCGATGAGGGTATCTTGCAAGAGCGCGTGGTGAGCCTCGATGCGGGGGTGAATGAGGTGCGCTTTCCCGTAGAGGTGCAGGGCTTTGGCTTCCAGCGTCTGCGTGTCCAGATTGAGCCTGAACAGGATGGGCGCATCCAGAACAATGAGGCCGCCGCGCTCATTCGGGTTGATGGCCCCCCCCGTGTTCTCCTCGTCGCCCAACAACCGGAAGATGCCCAAGCGCTCGCCCAAGCCCTCGCAGCCACCAATATCAACCCAGAGATTATTGCGCCTGAACTGATGCCCGCGACTGCATTGGGCTTGAGTGTCTACGATGCGCTGGTACTGGTCAATACGCCTGCGCGGGCGCTGCCCGCTGGGGCGATGGCGGCGCTGCCAAGCTATGTGCGCGATTTTGGTAAGGGTCTGATTATGATCGGCGGACGCGATAGCTTCGGCGTCGGTGGCTATGGCCGCACGCCGGTTGAAGCGGTGCTGCCCGTTGATATGGATGTACGCAGCCAAGAACAGCGCCCCAATCTGGCGATGATCTTCCTGATTGATAAATCTGGCTCAATGGATGCCTGCCACTGCAACGCCGCCGATCTCAGTCCCGAAGCGCTCAATACGCGCAAGGTAGATATTGCGAAAGAGGCGGTGGCTCAGGCAGCAGCGGTGATGAGTCCTGAAGATACGCTGGGGGTGATCTCGTTCGATACGCGCGCCTTCCAGACCATTCCGCCCGCCAGTGGGCTCACCGTCGAGCAGGTGGTCAATGCGCTCGATGGGGTGCAGCCCCACGGCTCGGCCAATATTCGTGCGGGCCTCACCGAGGCTGAACAACTGCTTCAGGGCATTGATGCCCGCATTAAGCATATTGTGCTGCTCACCGATGGCTGGAGTTCTGGAGGCACCCACACCGACCTCGCCGAGCGACTGCGCGAACAGGGCATTACCCTTTCGGTGGTTGCGGCGGGCGGTGGTTCTGCCGATTACCTCGAACGTCTCGCTGAAGCGGGGGGCGGGCGCTACTATCCGGCTGAGGATATGGCCGAAGTGCCCCAGATTTTTGTCCAAGAAACTATTACGACAGCCGGGAATTATATTATTGAACGTCCCTTCTTCCCCATCGCACTTGGTCAGCATGCGATCTTGCGCGGGCTAGGCGGCTTGCCTATGCTCTATGGGTACAATGGGGTAACCGCGAAAGACACGGCCCAGGTGGTGCTCAAGACCGACAACAACGAGCCGCTCTTGACCGTCTGGCAGTATGGTTTGGGCAGCAGTGCTGCTTGGATGAGCGACACCCGTGGTCAATGGGCGCGCAACTGGCTCACCTGGGAGGAATTTCCACGCTTCGCTGGCCAAATGCTGGGGGCGGTACTGCCCAATCCCAATGATCAGACCATTACCCCAGAAGTGCTGGTTGCGGGCAGCGAGACGACGCTCCGCCTCACGGCGCCCGCTGATGCTGAGGAGCGCCTAGCTCGTATGGATGTCACGGCCAATGTGCTCAATATGGCGGGCGAAGTGGTAGCCGAGGATGTCCCTCTGTCGCAGGTTGGCCCCAGTAACTACCTGGGCCGTTTTGCTAGTCCCCCACCCGGCACCTACGTCGTGCAACTTCGCGGCGTCTATGGCGATGGGACGCCGCTGCTGAGCATGCTCGGCATGGTGGTGCCCTACTCGGCAGAGTATCGGGGCAATCCGGCCAACCCGGCCCTGCTGGCCGAACTGGCCGCACTCACAGGGGGCCAGCAGTTGCTGGCGGCGGCTGAAGCCTTTGCCCCCACCGCCACGCCGGTGACCCGCGCGCAAGAATTGGGCCTCTGGTTGCTGCTGCTGGCCTGCTGCCTCTTGCCCTTCGACATTGCTGTGCGGCGGCTGTTGCTGCGCCGCAGCGACCTGGGGGTATTGGGCCAACTACGCATGCCGCGTCGCGCCACACCCGCACCCGATCCCACGCCGGCTGATGTAACCCTCAGCCGCCTACAAGGGGCCAAACAGCGCGTCGGAACGCGCCTCGGCCCAAGCGAGGCCGAAGCGCCGCCCCCAGCCCCACCACCAGCCCCCAGCCCGCCAGCATCAGCCCCCAGCCCGCCCACACCGCCCGTGGAGCTTGCGGGCGAAAACCCCCTCGAACGCCTGCGCCTCGCCAAAGAGCGTGCCCGCCGTAGGGCTGCGGGCGAGCGCGAGTAGAGGTACAGAGTGTTTTACCACAGAGGCACAGAGAGCACAGAGGATGGTAGAGGCTATCTGAAAAGTCTGTGAACTGGCGTTGGAGTGCCGGCTTCAGCCGGCTAAAGCCGGCACTCCAGAGGCACAGAGAGCACAGAGGATGGTAGAGGCTATCTGAAAAGTCTGTGAACTGGCGTTGGAGTGCCGGCTTCAGCCGGCTAAAGCCGGCACTCCAGCACGTACCCACGAGATTCTTAACCTTCACGCTCCAAGAGCATACGCTTACGCGCCAAGCCCCAGCGGTAACCGCCGAGTCTGCCGTTGCCACGAATCACGCGGTGGCATGGGATCACGACGGCAACCGGATTGGCGGCACACGCCCCGGCAACCGGGCGGGCCGCACCAGGCCGCCCAAGTTTCGCTGCAAGCGTACTATAGCTCATAGTTTGCCCATAAGGAATGGCTTGCAACTCCGCCCAAACCTGGCGCTGAAAGGGGGTGCCTTGCAGATCGAGCGGCAAGGTCAACGTTGCCGTGGGGTCAGCAAGATAGGCCATAGCAGCCGTAAACAGCGGATCGGACGCAACATCTACGAGCAGCAGCGCTGTCTGTGCAAAACGTACCATCAAGCGCTCGCGCAAACTCTCGGCATCATCGGCCAACTCGAGCGCACAAATCCCTTGGGGCGTAATCACAATCCCAACCCAACCAATGCTACTTGGCGCTATCGCATAGCGCAATGTTGTACTATCCAAATCTCTGTGTCCTCTGTGCCTCTGTGGTTAAACACGCGGCACCTCTACCCGCCACGCAAGGGTCTGATTGGCATAGAAGGGTACCACCGTGCCATAGCGTGCTGGCACCTGCCATGCCTCTTGGCGCAGCGTCACCGGCTTGGCGGGCGGGGTAAAACCGTAGACCGCACGGGCATTGTCGCTAACAAAGGCTTGCAAACGCTCAAGCGCGTGGTGGCGGGCAAAGAGATCAACAAGCAGGGGCAGAATAACCGGCGCAGTAAAGACACCCGCCGCACAGCCAGCCGCCTCCTTGCGATCCACCGGATGCGGGGCCGAATCGCTGCCAAACATGAGGCGCGGCTGGGCCGCCAAAGCTGCCGCCAACAGCGCCTCACGATCTTCAGGCCGCTTCGCAATCGGCTTGCAGAAGAGATGCGGGCAGAGCAGCCCCCCCGCCACATCATCAAGCGTAATCAGCAGATGGTGCAACGTTACCGTAGCCGCCAGATTGGGGTAGCGCTGCAACAACTGCAACGCGCCTGCGGTGGTGATATGCTCCATCACAATGGTCAATTGCGGAAAGCGTTGTGCCCAGCGTTCATAGACCGGCAGAAACTCAGCTTCACGATCAAGCACAAAACCATGGCTCTCGCCATGCACAAGCAACGGAATGGCGAGGCGTTCAAGCAGGGCCAACGTTGGCTCAACCGCAGCAAGGTCACTAACCCCCCCGGCGCTATTGGTGGTTACCCCATCGGGATAGAGCTTCACCCCAATGATATGGGGGCGGGCAGCGCGTAGGCTTGCCTCATCATAATCCTGAAAAAAGAGCGTCATCAAAGGCAAAAACTGATGCGGCTGGGCAGCAGCCACAATCGCCTCACGGTAGGCCAAAAGGCGTTCGAGCGACGTTACCGGCGGCACAAGATTGGGCATCACCACTGCTGCGGCAAAATCACGCGCACTCAGCGGAGCCACTGTTTGCAGCATCGCCCCTTCGCGCAGGTGCAGATGCATATCGAGAGGAGCATGTAGGGTTATTTCCATAATCCCATTGTACCCTACAAGGCCATAATAGGGTGTGCGAGGGAACCAGGTTCCCTCGCACACCCTAACTACACATGTTGGTCACACCCAAATAAATTTTAGGGCGGTAGCCCCAAAGATATGCTATCATGCAAAACAATTCGCAGCACCGCCGCAGCGGTTTGGAGGGAGGGTATGAGCGATCCGCGCGACGAACAGAACCAGCACGATAAGACGCAACGCCTACCCCCACACGAAGGAGGGCCACCCAGTGGCGAGGCCCGCCGTACCGAGCGCCTCGCACCTTCGGGGGATGAGTGGAACCAGACCGAGCCGGTGAATCCTGGTTGGCGCAAGGAACGCTCCGGCACACGGCGGGCACCGAAGCGCAAGGGACTACCCAATTCCCCCCAAGAGTTTCAACTCTGGATGCAAGCGGGAGGCTGGCGTTACCTTGCGGGAGTTGCCGTCCTCTTTGTCTTTCTCCTCATCGGCCTGCTGGCCTTCTCGCGTAGCGAACAGCGCGAGGCTGGCTTTGATTTTGAAACAACCGCGCCCACCGTGGGCGCACCAGTGCTTAGTGGCAGCAATGATCTTGAAGGGCAACCCACCGTTACCCCTGAACCACCACCAGCCCCACCCCGCTTCGTCGTGGTTGGTACCGGCGGTCAAGGCCTCTTTCTGCGCTCAGAAGCTCATATCAGTGGTATCATTGTCGCTACCCTGCCCGAAGGTACCGTCGTTGAACAGATCGGCAGTGACATCGCCCAACCCGACCGCCTCTGGCGTCAGGTGCGCATCCCCGACGGACGCGAGGGTTATGTAGCCGCTGAATTTCTCACGCTGGCACCATAACGTTAACGTTGAATGAACCTATGGCAAAAAAATCTTCTAAACAGAATCAACCCAACCCCGCATTGCGTCTCTCTACCCTGAGTCCGCGCCTCAAACAGTTGACGGCGGATCAAGCATTGGCCCTTCCAAGCCTTGAGACAGAACTAAGCCGTTTGACCAACGGCCTCAAGCCTGCCTCATTCCTGCCGATCTTGGTCAATACCCTCGTGCTTCTGCCCGATCAACAGCAGGAACGCATCAATCCATCAATCGGCCAGTGGCTCCAAGCCCAAGGCTTGATTGATGCCCTCGCGCAACTAGAGGCGAATCAGAATTTTACTGGCACCAGCCGGAACCTGGTACGACACTGGCTCGAAGCGGCAGGCACAACCCTCGCTCCCATCGAAGAAGTAACCCCTGATGATCTCTTCATCGCAGCCTATACCGTTGGCAATGAATCACAAAGCTCCCTTGCGCTCTTCTGGTACAAAGATGAGCGTCGCCGCCAAGTGCAGAGCCTGATGTTCCTAATCGATCATGAACCTCCATGGGAAGGCGCACTCAAAGATATTGCCTACAAACCTTTCCGCAATGCCGACATCGCTATGGAAGAGTATTTTAAGGTATGGGAAGATGCGCCAGATCCTCCAGAAGAGCTTGATCGCGTTGATGCCATGCAGCAGTTCTGGGCAAGCCTGCGTCAGAACCAAGCCCAAGGCATCAGGCTTCCTGTTGACTTCATTGCAGTGCTACCCCAGACCTTGGTAGCCCTCTATACCCTCTCGGATCATCCAGAGGTTTCTCCCCTGAGCCAAGAAGAGTTGCTCGCGTTGGCCCAAGAGGGGCAATCCCCTGAGAGAATACGCAAGGAAGAGCAACTGCATGGATACCAGATGCGTCGGCCTGACGGTTCAGTCATGCGGATTATGCGCCCCCCTGATGAGCCCCTTTGAGCTATAAGGGATGGGGTGCAAATGGTTCGAGATCACTTTACCGTATTAGGTAGTGCCGACTTATGGTGTTCCAGAAATTAATCCGGTGTCGCGGCACGGGCTAGACCTGATAGATATGCCAGATTTGCGAGGTCTGGTTAGCGGATTATTTACTGGAAGACCATTAGTCGGCTGAGGTCGCCGACAACCCCCGGAAGCCGACTAAAGTCGGCACTACGACGGTAAAGCTGAAAGCCATGTAGATAGGGCTTCCCTCGTGGTGAACCTCGCCCGGTTTGGGCCATTAGGTAGTGCCGACTTTAGTCGGCTGAGGTCGCCGACAACCCCCGGAAGCCGACTAAAGTCGGCACTACGACGGTAAAGCTGAAAGCCACGTAGATAGCGTTGTGCGTGCCTTGTCATGCTGAACAAGGAATTTCCCTATGGTTACCTCTGCCCAACGACGTGCAACCCTCTTTGTCACCTGTATTGTGGATCAGGTCTATCCAACGATTGGCCAAGCAAGCGTACAGTTGCTCGAAAGCCAAGGGGTTCGCGTGCATGTACCCAAAGGCTTGACCTGCTGCGGTCAAATGGCGTTCAACGCTGGGTTCCGCGACGAGAGCTATGCAATTGCAGCCCGTACCATCGAAGTCCTACGCAACCAAGGTGACGTAGTATTGCCCTCTGGTTCGTGTACAGCAATGATCCGCCATCTCTACGCCGAGCTTTTCGCCCATAGCCCCTACGCTAACCTTGCCCACGAGTTGGCTGGGCGCACCTATGAACTGAGTGAGTACCTTGTGGATCGCTTGGGCGTCAGTGATGTAGGCGCACACTACCAGGGGCGCATTGCCTACCACGATGCCTGCCATGGTCTACGCTACCTCGGTGTAGGCCCACAAGCACGCACCCTACTCAATGCCATACGTGCTGCCGAAGTGCGCCCCCTCGACGGTTGTAGCGAATGTTGTGGCTTTGGTGGCCTCTTTGCGGTCAAACATGCCGCCATCTCAGAAACAATGCTCGCCCGCAAACTCGCACAGATCGAAGCCAGTGGGGCCGACCTCATCGTTACGGGCGATGCCTCTTGCATGACCCAGATCGCTGGCGGGCTCTCGCGCCAACAGAGCAACGTCCGTGTCCTCCATATTGCTGAGGTGTTGGCTGAGGTCGAGATACAGAGGATTACACCACAGAGGCACCGAGGGCACAGAGTTTTTACTTAGAAGCTATCTGAAAAGTTAGTGGGTACGCGTTGGAGTGCCGGCTTTAGCCGGCTGAAGCCGGCACTCCAACGCCAGTTCATGGCCTTTTCAGACAGCCTCTTAGGATAGGGATGGTTTCAGGGCATTTACCGTCCTTGCCGGAAGTGTCAAAATAATACTACTTGCCCTCCTCTGTGCTCTCAGTGCCTCTGTGGTAAAATTCTCTGTACCTCTCCACAAACTCTCTCTCACCGCTCTCGCTCACGCCGCCGCTCGCCCCACACATTGATCCAGATGCCCACCATCATCACAGCGGCACCAAGCAGCACCAAGCCATCAAACGGCTCTTGGTAGAAGAGCATCCCCACCACCGCGATCAGCGGCAAGCGCAAAAAATCCATCGGTACCACCACAGTGGCATCCGCGAGGCTCAAGGCCCGCGTGAGGCAGTAGTGTGCGCTCAACGCACACAAGCCCACCAAGACCAACCAAGGCCACAGCGCCACCGCAGGCACCACCCAATTACTCAAGGTAGGGATCAAGGCCAAGGGCAACTGAATGATCGTCATGTAAAACAGGATGCATATGGGTGTATCATGACGCGCCAAACGCTTCGTCAGAATATGGGCCACCGCAAAGCCCATTGCACCCAACAGCACCCCCAAGGTTGCCGGATGCAACTCCTGAAAACCGGGACGCAGGATGATCAGCAGCCCCACCATGCCCAAGCCAATCGCCAGCACCCGCGTCCGACTCATGCGCTCACCCAACCATAACGCCGCCAAGAGCGCCGTCCAGATCGGTGCGGTAAACTCGAGCGCAAAGACTTCAGCCAGCGGGATCATGGCCAGCCCGTAGAACCAGCCAAACTGCCCACCGAAATGGGCCAGGTTACGGCCCACATGCAGCCGCCATTGCTGCGTACGCAACTGGCCCCAGCCTGTCCGCCCCAATAACCCAACCAGCAGCAACACCCCGATCAGACTACGAAAAAAGAGAATCTGAAAGGTACTCAACTCAGCCGCAAGCTCGCGCCCAGCCAGCGCCATGGTCGTAAACGAGACCAAAGCCCCCACCATCCAACCTGCCGCCCGCAACATCGCACTAGGTGCAGATCGGATGCCTATATTATCGTTCATGTCGTTGTGCTATTACTGGTACAATTGGGGAGCGTGTACGTGCGGGAAGCGGGTTCCCGCACACACCCTTCGCTAACACACCTGGAGGTACGCGATGCAACCAATCAACGCTCCCTCTGTTACCCACACAGGACATAGCTACTACCCAGAGGCTGATGGTCAACCTATGGCTGATAATACGCGCCAGTTTCGCTGGATTGTGTTGATAAAAGAGAACCTAGAGACCCTCTTCCAAGCCCATCACGATGTCTTTGTTGCAGGCGATCTGCTCTGGTATCCTGTCCAAGGCCACCCTGAGATCTGTCGCGCCCCAGATACAATGGTGGTCTTTGGGCGACCCAAAGGTGATCGCGGCTCCTATCGTCAATGGGAAGAGCAAAACATTGCCCCCCAGGTGGTCTTTGAAATTCGTTCGCCTGCAAATGGCTTCAAGGATATGTTGGAACGCCTTGAGTTCTATGATCGCTATGGGGTTGAAGAGTATTATACCTACGATCCTGATCCGCAACGCCACGATCTTGCCGGTTTTCAACGCAGCAACGAGCGCTTGCGCCCACTTGAAAACATGCACTGCTGGGTCAGCCCGCGCCTTGGTATTCGCTTTGAACTCAGCCAAGCCGAGTTGCAACTCTTTCATCCCGATGGAACGCCTTTCCGCAGCCACCAAGAACTGAGCGCCCAAGTGGCCCAAGCCGAGCAACGCGCCGCCCGTCTAGCGGCGCGCCTGCGCGAGTTGGGCATCGAGCCTGATTAATCACCAAGTTCCTACACAGAGCCTAGAGGCATCCTAAGCGGCTATCTGAAGATTCGATGAACAAGCGCGTTGGAGTGCCGGCTTTAGCCGGCTAAAGCCGGCACTCCAACACCTGCTCACTAGCTTTTCAGACAGTTTCTAGCGCTCAACCGGATAGCCCGCCGCTTCCCATGCCTGAAAGCCGCCCTCAAGCGCCAGCATAGGCGGGTAGCCCAACTCCATAAAGATCTGAGCCCCACGCATGCCCGAATCGGGGCGTACTGCATCACCATACGCGATCAGCACCACCCCCTCTGGTACCTGCTCCAGAAGGGTTTCAAGCTCACGCGAGGTAATGGTTAGCGCTCCCGGAATATGGCCAGCACGAAAATCGTTGCCCATCCGTACATCAATAAAGAGCGCCGTTCCTGCATCAAAATGGGCGTGTGCCTCGCTCGGACTGATCACGAGTACCACTGGGCCATCCGGATTCAGCCCCCCGTGGCTTGGCACCTCCTCCTCCGCCACAGGCAGCGCCGTCGCTGCCACTGGTGGCCGTAGACCATCAACGCCCCCAGTGAGCAGCAGGGCCACGAGGGCGGCCATCAGAACCAAGCCACCCACCAGTGCCAGCGGCAACCAACTACGCCGCCCCTTGGTCACTACTTCTTGCTCTTCTTCATCTGTTGTTACTGGCATGATCTACACTTTATCAATAGTGTTGCTATGTGTTGGGTGGTGGCGGCGTAGCCGCCAACACCCAACACATAGCAGTTTTTTAGGAAGTCAAACGAAACGCCTAAAATACAATTCCCCTGCCTCTTAGCGTAGATGCAGGGGAACTGATCTCGTCACTCATCACTCATCACTCAACTCAGATTACGGCTGGGTCGTCTCCTCCTCATCAGCCGCTTCGCCTTCCGCTTCATCCTCATCAACGACCACTTCCTCTACTGGGGCGGCTACGGTGGGTAGGCCGCGCTGCACCAGGAGATCCATGGCTCGCTCAATCGGTAGGTGTACATTGCCCTCAACGGTGTAGCCATAGCCGTCGTCGTCACCGAGCAGACGCAGATCACGCTGCTCATACTGGCGATAATCCACACCCGGAAGGGGGCGCACCTCAGGCGGGCCGGGCACGCGACCAGCCAACAGGACAAGGAGACTAACGACCACAAAGGTGCCTAAGAGGGCCGCCATAATCGGCTGGGCCGACAGACGCCGCTTCGCTGCGGGCTGGTAGGAAGCCTGCGGCTGCGGTCGCTGGAATGAACCCTGGTAACGGTAACTCATTAGTGGTGACCTCCGGCATGCAGGCTGTCAAAATTGGGGTCGTTCATCGGCAAGAGCGGGGCGCGCTGCATGTTCCAAGCCCAGATCGCCAACCAGATTCCAAAGAGGCCGATTGGCGCGGCAAAGTTGATGAAGTGGATGTCGCTCAGGTTCGTGTGGAACTCAGGCAAAATGACCCACGTCATATCCACGAGGCGGAAGAGGAGAATCCAGGCCGCCACGATTGCCAAGTAACCCAGGTTGCGCTTCGGCTTGCGCCCAAGGAGCGCGAAGAAGGGGCCAGCGAAGGCAAAGGCCATCAGCGCCAAGGCGACAAAGACCCAACCGCCCTCTTGACGCCGCACATACCAAGGCGTAAACTCGGCCACGTCGCCCGCCCAGATAATCACGAACTGCCCGTAGGAGATGTAGGTCCAAACGACGGTGAAGCCAAAGAGCAGCTTACCCAAGTCGTGAATGGCCTTAATCGGTACATGCTCCTCGAAGGTCGGGGTACTGCGGAGTTGGCTCAGCATCAGCAGCAGGAAGGCCAGGGTACCAAGGCCACCATTGACCATGTAGTGCGCCCCGTACATTGTCGAGTACCAGTGGGCATCGAGCGAGAGGCCCACATCAAGGGCGAAGAAGGTAGTGGTCAAGACGAAGAGGGCAGCGCCCGCACCGCTAATGCGGCGCATCCGCTCACGACATGCCTCCGCATCGGCACCGCGATCCTGCTGTAGCGAAGCTGCCCGCAAGAGCAGCGCCAGCCCGCTCCAGATCAGAAAATAGATCGCCATGCGTGACGCGAACCAGACCGGGCTGAGCCACGGCGTCTTGTGCGCCACCAGCGGATCAAAGTTCTCAGCCCCAGGCGTCACCACTGAGGGATCGGCCCACTGATAGATGAAGCGGTCAAGCTGCAAGGGGCTATTATAGGCAAACATGACCACCGGCAGGCTGAGCAGAAAGAAAATGGGCATCGCCAACGCGCCCGCCTCAAGCATGCGCCGGGCAGTGATACCCCAAACGCCCCCCGTGAGGTGCTGAATCATCAAGAAGATCAGACAGCCCAAGGGGAAGGCCATCGTGAAGTAGAAGCCAAAAATGTACGATTCGGCAAAGAGCAGCGGATCCATCGTAAATCCGAGGGCCAGCAGCGCCAGGCCAACCACCGCAGCGCCAATGCCGATCATTTGGATGAAGTTCAGCTCAGGGGCGCGGGTTTGAGAGAGCGTCGAAGTTGCCATACTCGATAACTTTCCTGTATCCTCGTCTTAGTTGTTCCCCAAATTTCCCCGCCTATCCTGGGGCACATCGTCAATGGTCGCATTCTGGCTCAACTGCAAGGCCCGGATGTAGGCCGCAATTGCCCAGCGATCTTCGGCGCTAATGCGCGAAGCATACGAGTACATTGAGCGGAAACCATCCTGCTCGGGGTCGCCCCGGTAGACGCCGACGGTCATAATGTTAAAGAAGTGACCAAGCGACGCATCACGCAGGCGCTGCTGGTGGAAGTTGGCCGGCACGATACCGCCCCGCTGGGCAATCACGCTCACCCCATACCCCGCATGGCCATGGCAGACCGCACACCAGATGTTGTACTGAGCCTGGCCACGCTCCAGCAATTCACGGGTCAACTCAAGCGGCAACTCATCGCCCGGCACCCCATCAACCAAACCGGTCAAGAAGTATTCGTCGTAGAAGGCCGCATTCACCGCCACTGCGCCCTCGACATTGGGCCGCGAACCGCGCCCATCTTCAAAGAAACTGCTTGGCTCATACGTCCGGATGCTCGGTTGGTTGTACATGTCAAAATGGCAACCTGAGAGCAACAGAACCAAGAGCGCAAGCCAACTGTAGCGAAAGAAGCGTCGAAAGCGATTCAAAGATTGCATCTGCATCATCGTCCCCTATTCGGCGACTTCAGTCACCTGCATCGGGCCAAGGCTACGCAGGAATGACGAAGTCTGAGCGCGGTCGAAGAGCGGGTCGGTAGCCTCAATACAGAGGAAAAAGGCATCCTGTGAAGCCCGCTCGAAACGCGGCACATTGAACACCGGATGGTAGGGGCTCGGCAGGCCATTGAGAATCACCATCGAGATAGCCGCCGTAAACGCGGCCATCAGGATGCCCATCTCGAAGGTGATGGGGATCATTGCGGGCCAGTTGGTAATGTCGAGCGGACGCCCACCAATGTTGAGCGGGTAGTCAATAACATTCCCGATGTACTGCAAAATGAACCCCGTCGCCGCGCCAGTAAGCCCGGCAATCAGCACCAGACGGGGGACGCCAGTATCACCGGGGGCAACCTCCTCGATCACCTCCTCAATCGGGAAGGGCGAGAAGGCATCCATACGGGTGTAGCCCGCATGTCTCGCGGCATGGGCTGCTGCGATCAGTTCGTCCGGGGTTTCAAACTCGGCCATGACCCCGTAGATACCATCTGCTCGGTTCTGCATAGTTCTACTTCCACTATCCAGGCTAAACGGGGGCGAGGCGCAACGCCCCCGTATCGCACTCCTGCACTAGTCCGCCGTTGCGCCGCCATGGCCCGCTTCGCCATGGTGCTTCTTCCGGTTCATCCGCTGCTGCTCTTGGTGCAAGAACATTCGCATCTCGAAGATGTTGATCATCGGAAGCACGCGAACGAACAGGAAGAGCAGCGTGAAGAAGAGCCCGAAGGAACCCAAGTAGAGCGACCAGTCCCAGAAGGTCGGGTTGTACTGGCCCCACGACGAGGGCAGGAAATCACGCTCAAGCGAGATGACGATGATCACGTACCGTTCGAGCCACATGCCCACGCTGACAATCAATGAGATGACAATCAGGGCCGGGATACTCTGGCGCACCTGTTTGAACCAGAGGGGCTGGATCGCTACTGCGTTACAGAAGAGCAAGCCCCAGTAGGCCCAGGCACTTGGCCCATACAAACGGTTGTAGAGCAGGTATTCCTCGTAGGTGCTGCCACCATACAACGCTGCCCAGACCTCCATAAAGTAGCCATAGACCACCACCATGCCGGTGGCTAACATCACTTTCGCCATGACATCAAAGTGGCGAATGGTGATGTAGTTCTCGAAGCCGTACCATTTGCGTACCGGGGCCATCAGCAGGATCACCATAGCAAACCCGGCGAAGACGGCACCTGCAACGAAGTAGGGCGGGAAGATGGTCACCTGCCAGCCAGGCACCTGGGAAATGGCAAAGTCGAGCGAGATGATCGAGTGAACCGAGACCACCAGCGGGGTCGAGAGGCCCGCCAGCAGGAGCGAAGCCATCTCGTAGCGGTGCCAGTGGCGTGCCGAACCGCGCCAACCCAGCGCCGCAACGCCGTAGATACGCTTGGCCCAGATATTCTTCGCCCGATCACGGAGGGTCGCAAAGTCAGGGATGAGACCAACCAACCAGAAGACCAACGAGACGCTGGCGTAGGTCGAGATGGCGAAAACGTCCCACGCCAGGGCGCTACGGAACTGCGGCCACATGCCCATCGTATTGGGATAGGGCATCAGCCAGTAGAAGAGCCACGGGCGTCCAAGGTGCAGGATCGGGTACATACCGGCACAGGCAACGGCAAAGAGCGTCATCGCTTCAGCAAAGCGGTTGATCGAATTACGCCAACCCTGGTTCAGCAGCAAGAGAATGGCTGAAATCAGCGTACCAGCGTGACCAATACCGATCCACCAGACGAAGTTGATGATGTCCATCGCCCAGCCAACTGGGATATTAATACCCCAGATACCGACACCTTTAATGAAGAGCCAACCGATTGATACGAAATACACCATCAAGAGAATGAAGGAGATGGTGAAGCCCACCAGCCAGCCCCGTGAGGTCTGGAGCGGCGATACTAAGGGAACATCGCCGATCTTGCTGGACATTGATGCATAGGTCTCACCTTCAAGGAGGTAAGACTCTCCGGGGTCGGGCTGCGGGCTGGTGCGGATAGGTTGCGCCTGTGCCATCGGCTATCCTTACTTTAGTCTACTGGCTCGCCATGGGGCTACTGCCGGGGCGGGTGGGCTAAGAGGCTGTCTGAAAAGTCTACAAACTGGTGTTGGAGTGCCGACTTCAGCCGGCTAAAGCCGGCACTCCAACGCGTGCCCACTAGCTTTTCAGACAACTTCTAAAACTTCGCTACGTAACAAGGAACCAAGCGTTACTATCTATCGGGCTGCGGAGGGCGGAACCCTCCGCGTTATCGATCACTACCCTTTAACTCTCCGCTTCAGGAAATTCGGAGTTGGGGTTACGCACACGGGCGAGGTAGGTGGTGCGTGGCGTCACATTGAGCAACCCCAGCAAGTAGTAGTTATGCTTCTCTTTCTTCCACTTGGCAACCCGGCTCTGCTCATCATTCTTATCACCAAAGACAATCGCCTGGGTTGGGCAGACGGCTTCACAGGCTGTAACGATGTCACCATCGTTAATCACATAGTCAACTCGCCCGGCTTGCACCGCCGCCTTCTTGGCCGCAATCCGGGCCGCACTGATGCGCTGGATGCAGTAACTGCACTTCTCCATCACACCACGGTTGCGGACGGTCACTTCAGGGTTGCGCTGCAACTGCAAGCTCTCGGTGCTAAGATCGGTGTACTGGAAGAAGTTGAAGCGTCGCACCTTGAAGGGGCAGTTATTTGAGCAGTATTTGGTGCCGACGCAGCGATTATACACCATATTATTGAGGCCCTCATAGTCGTGAACCGTTGCCGCCACTGGGCAGACAACCTCACAGGGCGCTCGCTCACACTGCACACAGCCCACCGGCTTGAAGTAGGTGCTAGGATTATCAAGGTTGGCACCAGCATAGTAGCGATCAATCCGCAACCATTGCATCTCGCGTCCAACCGCCACCTGATCTTTACCCACCACTGGGATGTTATTCTCAGCTTGGCACGCCGCGATACAGGCATTACAGCCAATACAGGCATTGAGGTTGATCGTCATCGCCCAGGCGTTACGCCCTTCGTAGATGCTATCCTGATTGGTCTGAAGGCTCAAGTAGCCATCGGTGCCGGGGCCAGCAACATCCTTGCCATACTCCCGCTGATAGACTTCCTTCTTAATGTACTCAGGACCTTCCGTCTTGAAGCGATCAAAGACGCCCACGCGGTAGAGGTCGCGCCCCTCCATCGTCCAGTGGTTCTGAGTGGAGACGAGTTGGTAGCGGCGGTTGAGATTACGCAGGTTGCCCCGACTGAGGCCAGTCACAAACCAGAGGGCGTTACTCAGCCGAATTGGGTAGGCATTGACCCCCACCCCGTTACCGACGCGCCCAGCGGCGCTGCGGCCATAGCCAAGCATCACCGTGATCGAGTTGTCGGCATGGCCCGGCGTGAGCCAAATGGGCAACTCAATGCGCCCACTGCCCTCATAGGCAATCGAGACGACGGTGCCATTAGCGGCGGTAATACGCTCAAGGTTGATTTCGCGCTGTTTCGGATCGGGATGCGCGAGCGGGTTGCCGCCGTTGGCAAAACCAAGCCCCAAGTTGAAGAGGCGGTCGGCGGTGCTAGGACTCATCAACGCAGCATTGTCCCAAACCAACTGGCTAATCGGGCGTGGCAACTCCATCAGCCAACCATTGTTGGCATAGGTACCATCATAGAGGCCCGCATCAGGCCGGAAGACCAACTCAATATCATCGCTGCCGGGCGTAGGCACATCAGCAGCCGTAACCGCACCACTATTGAGCGTCGGGGTCACGGGAGCAGCGGCGGTATCAGGAATAATGCCACTCGCCAGCGCCTCATGCCAGAAGCGCTCAAAATCGGCGGCACCGCTCTGCTCCTGCCAATAGGCACGCACCAGATCGCGAGGGCGCGCATCAGGCAAGCCAAGCAACACCGCAAGCAACTCGTGGGCGGTCTTGCCCCGATAGAGCGGCTCAATCAGCGGCTGGATAATACTGGCAGTACCATCAAAGGCGCGCGCATCGCTCCAACTCTCAAGGCTATGAGCCGCCGGCACATGCCACGTCGCCAACTGGGCCGTCTCATCAACAAAGAGGCCATGATGAACCACCATCCCAGCCCGGCGTAGCGCATCGGCCAGGCGCAGGTCACCCGGCGCATCAAAGGCGGGATTCCCACCAAGAATCACCAAGAGATCCACACTCTCGCTATTGAGCTCACGGATCAGATTGGCAAGATCACTGATATGGTTCGCCGGACGAGCCACAACCGGCTCGGTATAGATCACCGTCTCGCCCACATTACCGAGAGCTTCATTGATCGCATGGGCCAGAGCGTGTACCACAGGGGGCTGCTGGTCGCCAGCAATTACGAGGCTGCTACCACGGTGGGCCTGCAGATCAGCCAACAGTTTGGTCAGGAAATCACTGGCCTGCGGCGAGAGGCCACTGGCGGGACTACCGACACCCAAGCCAGCGGCGAGGCTCTTGGCAAACGCAGCGATATGGCCAGCCTGCAGCGGCAAGCGATGATCCGCCGTAGCCCCAGTCGTCGAGGGGGTCGCCTCAACCACATAGAGCCGGTTCATCTTCTCGCTCTCTTTAGTCACCTTGCGCGCATCAGCGAAGGCGCGGGCATAGGCAATAAAGCCGGGGCCGGGGGCAAGGAAATCGGCATCGAGCGCGACCACCACATCAGCCTTGCTAAAATCATAGCGGGTAGCGACATCCTCACCAAAAGCGAGGCGCGAACCCTCATAGACATTATCGCGGTTGAGCGGCTCATACTGATACCAGCGGCACTGCGGGAAGCGCACCTGGAGATCGGCCAACTGCTGGGCGAGCGTCGGCGATGTAATGGTCGGCGTCAGAATACGCAAGCCCGCGCCGGTTCCTGTCAGGAGGGGCGTAACCGCAGCCACAAACTCATCCCAACTACGCACCTCACCCTGCTGAAGGATCTGCTGCGAACGGTCGGGATCATACATGGTCAGAATATCGCCCTGGGCAAAAATATCCGTAGCCCCCCAACTCGCGGGGTGAACCGGATTACCCTCAATCTTCGTGGGGCGACCATCATTAGAACGCACAATCACCCCGGTAGCATAGCCACCGAGGGTCACCGCTGTTGCAAAATAGTTAGGGATACCGGGGATACGGTTCATCGGCTGGCGGTCAAAGGGCGCAATCTGCTCAGGGGGCATGAAGGTACAGCCCGTCACCCCTGCCAAGGCCAGCGAAGCGCCCATCAGCTTCAGGAAGGTACGACGGCTTACCGGATTATCACCCAACTCAGCGGCACCACGGGGAAACTCACGCTCAAGCAACTCACGAAAGGCTGGCGTATCGGCCAACTGATCGAGCGAGCGCCAATAGTCCTTACCATGGGTATTGCGCAACTGCTCACGGACGGTCTCAAGATCAGGGTTAGGGGTATGGCTCGTCATAAACAGAATGCCTCGGGGGGGCGCAGAAGCCTGCGCGCCATCTGATCAGAACTACGTTGCGGGAAGCCTTGAGGGCGACAGCCCCACTGAGCAACCCTCAATTCGCGGCATGCCCACGATGCTGCGCCTAACGATGGCATGTCCAGCAGTTTGTCAACTGATCGGGCGGCATAATACCGTACTGAGCGACAAGCTGGGCACCAAGCTCGCGCTGGTTTGCCGGATGGACATATTCCATGTTGTAGACTTCTTCAAGTGGGCGGACATAGTTCTCGGGGTTGCGGTGGCAATCCAAGCAGAAGCCCATAAAGAAGGCTTGCGTCTGCCAAACGACCGGCATCTGATCAACGCGACCATGACATGTCGAGCAGCCGACACCCTTGTTTACGTGGATCGAGTGGTTGAAGTAGACAAAGTCGGGGACGCGGTTGACCTTTTCCCAAAGGACAGGATCACCGCTGGCGTAGCTCGCACGGACGGGTGCCAGATCCGGACTTTCTGTCTTGATCTGCGAGTGGCAGGTCATACAGGTTTCGGTGGCAGGAATGTTGGCAAAATAGGATTGCTCAACAGAAACATGGCAGTAGCGACAGTCAATACCCAGCACATCAACATGCAATTGATGACTGTAGGGCACTGGCTGCTCAATTGCCACATTGACCTGCCGATAGGCATTGGAGCGGAAGAAGACCGCTATCAGCAGGATGAGCGTGGTCGCTCCGAGTAGTCCGGCGAAGATGCTGACACGAACGAACAGATTGGCGTTACGGGGAAAAATCTGACCCATGCCTCGTTGCCTTCTAGGGGAACCCTGTGCAGGAGAGTGCTGGCCCTATTATACGGGCGCTTGTCTTTTGTGTCAACCAAAGATGCTCTACCATAGCGTATTTCATAGCGGTTATAACGCAATATAATGCCGCAAAACCTGTATTTTGCGGCACAAACAACGCCATGCAGATTTACATATAGTTCAGGCGTAGCGCGTAGGTGCTGAGATACTAAAGCGGGTAAAAGCTGTGCATGAGTCTGTGCATTATGGGAATAGGGCATGGTGCGAGGACGCGGGGGTATTCAGCGCATGCTGATGCCGCAAACCTATTTTCGCAATAGCGCAAAAGTAACGCTGTGAATACGCCATCCTGGGTGTGCGGGCCAAAGGCCCGCGCACCCAGACAGCGTTCCTTTTGCGGTATTGCCTATTTTCTATTTTCTCGTTTCTATTTTCTCACTTCTGTATGCTTCTCTCAAGGATACATGGATGAGTTACAAGTGGTGCGGTGGTTTCGGCAGGCTGGCTTCGGCTGCGCCTTGACGCGCCTGCGCCCCTCAAAGGAACGCGCGATAGGCCGGATTGTCGCTCTCGTCCACATGGCGGTAGCCTAAGCGTTCGAGTGACGCATGGAACCGCTCAAGGTCGCGGGGGGGCACTTGGATTCCAGCCAAGACGCGCCCGTGGGCACTGCCGTGGTTGCGATAGTGGAAGAGGCTAATATTCCACGACTCATCGAGCGATTCGAGAAACTGCAAGAGCGCACCTGGCCGTTCGGGGAACTCAAAGCTATGCAGGCGCTCATCCACGGCTTCGGGCGCTCGTCCGCCTACCATGTGGCGCACATGGAGAATCGCCAACTCATTGTTGGTCATGTCAAGGACTTCATAGCCTTGGGCTGCTAGGCTGGCAATGATGGCGGGGCGCTCGTCGCGGTGGCCCAATTCAACCCCGACAAAGATGCGGGCATCGGGGCGTGGGGCGTAGCGATAGTTAAACTCGGTAATATTGTAGCGTCCCAGATCGCGGCAGAAACGCTTAAAGGCCCCCGGACGCTCAGGAATCGTGACGGCCAGCAGGGTTTCGCGCTGCTCACCAATCTCCGAGCGCTCGACAACATGACGTAGCCGCCCAAAGTTCATGTTGGCACCGCAGGTCAGGGCAACCAACTGTTCACCCACAAGCTCGCGTTCGTTGACATAGCGCTTCAAACCAGCTAACGCCAAAGCCCCGGCTGGCTCTTGGATGGCGCGCGCATCATCAAAGATGTCCTTGATCGCCGCACAGACCTCATCGGTACTAACGCGCACAATCTCGTCTACATATTGCTGCACCAGTTTGAAGGTATGCTCACCGACGCGACGCACCGCCACCCCATCAACAAAGATGCCCACTTGTGGCAAGGTGATCCGCTCGCCAGCCTGTACACTCTGGTACATCGCATCGGCATCATCGGGTTCAACCCCAATGATCTGAATCTTGGGGTTGATACTCTTGAGAAAGACCGCAATCCCCGCAATCAGGCCACCGCCACCAATCGGCACAAAGACGCGGTAACGCCCAGCGCGCATCTGGCGCGAAAGCTCAAGGCCAATCGTCCCTTGGCCCGCAATCACCAGCGGATCGTCATAGGGATGCACTAAGGTCAAGCCAAGTTGCTCTTGGAGTACATAGGCATGGGCCTCAGCATCGCTATAGCTATCGCCAAAGAGTACCACTTCGGCATCACGGGCGCGGCAGGCATTGACCTTGATTTCGGGGGTTGTTACCGGCATCACAATGACGGTTCGCACGCCCAGGCGCTGACCTGAGAAGGCGACACCCTGAGCATGGTTACCTGCCGAGGCGGCAATCACCCCGCGTGAACGCTCATCGGCACTCATATGGGCCATGCGGTTGTAGGCGCCGCGCAGCTTAAACGAAAAGATCGGCTGCAGATCCTCACGTTTCAAAAAGACCTGATTCCCAAGGCGGGCCGACAAACGTGTCGCCGCCTGCAACGGCGTCTCAACGGCCACATCATAGACCCGACTGGTCAGGATTTGTTGGAGGTAGGTTATGTTCACGAGGGCTATTCCTGTTTCGATTGCAGATTGCAGATTGCAGATTGCAGATTGTAGATTGTAGATTGCAGATTGCAGATTGCAGATTGCAGATTGCAGATTGCAGATTGCGGCATGTTCAAGGGTAGTTGGTATTAGGGCGGTTGTCCTACAACCTGCTCGTGGGGCTATGCCCCAAACCCCATTTTTTTGTTCCGTGTTGGCGGCGAAGCCGCCAACACGGAACAAAAAGAGTTTTTTTGGGGGAGGCTTCGCCTCCCCCAAACCCCCGCCAGGGGCTTACGTTATGCATCTGGGGCTTCGCCCCCACCAGAGCGTAGCGAGTCTACCATGTCCATACTTGTTGCACAAGTGTGGTAAGCTATTGTAGGTAGCGGAGTTTTGTATCACGAAATCTAAGACCTATGAAACGTTTCCTGCTGTTTGGTTTGGCGCTGCTGATGGTAGCCGCGCTTATGCCTGCCGCTGAGTCGGCGACGGCGCAGCATAACGCTCGCCAGCCGGTTGCCTCGCCTGTTTTTGGCCTCAATTCGCATTTGGCTACGCGCTATACCGATCCTACGACAATGGACATACCCGCCCAGCTTGTGACCGAACTGGGGATTACGTGGGTACGTGAAGATTTCCACTGGCACCGTGTGCAGCCGCGCCGCGATATTTGGGATTGGACCTATACGGATGCGGCGATGCGGGCGCTGTTGAGCCGCAATGTGAGGGTGCTTGGGGTGCTTGGCCCTTCGGTGGGCTGGGCGGTGCCTCATAGTGGCGACCCCCACAATGATGTCTCCTACTACGCGCCCGATCATGATGCTTTTGTCCACTATGCCCGTGGGGTGGTAACGCGGTATCATCGCCATGTAAAGCATTGGGAGATCTGGAACGAGCCTGATCACCCCTATTTCTGGCGTCCGCATCCCGATGTGGCCGCCTATACGCGGCTGCTGATCAGCACCGCTGCGGCCATCCGTGAAATCGATCCCACAGCTACGATTCTGATTGGCGGTATCAACCCCTACGATACCAGTTTCCTGCGGGGAGTGGCCGCACACGGGGGGTGGAATAGCTTTGATATTCTCGCCATCCACCCCTATGTGAATCCCTATAGCCCTGAGCATGGCAATCTCGCTGCCGCCACCGACGGGGTGCGGGCAGTGATGAACCGCTATGGTCAGAAGCCGATCTGGGCCACCGAAGTTGGTTGGGCGAGTGGGGCTTCGGATCGCGATAGTATCGGGTTGGCCGATGACGAGAGCCAAGCCAACTATCTGGTACGGGGCAACCTTATGCTCTGGGAGAGCGGAATCGAAAAGATCTTCTGGTACACCTTCAAAGACGACCCGGACAACCCTTATGGATTGGTGCGTTTTGGGGAAGGGCGTGACGACTTCCGGCGCGAGTTGTTCAAACCGGCCTTCTATGCGCTCCGTACGCTGAACCAGCAGATGGCGGGGGTGCGCTATGTTGAACGGCGCGACCTCTTTAACCAACATGTACTGGTAGACTTCACCGATCTTGAGGGTTGGCAGCGCCCGCACCAAGCGAACGGAACGTTACACCCAAGTGGCCACTCGCGTGAGTATGAGCAAGCGGCGGAGTTGCACTATCGCTTTATGACCAGTGGCAACGACTATGTTGTCTTTAAGCACGAGCCACCCATTCCCATTCCTAGTCAAGCTCACGCCCTTGGTGCATGGGTCTATGGTGATGGCAGCACCCACCTGCTCAGGGTGCGGATACGCGACGCGCAGGGCGAAGTGTTGCAATACACCCTTGGGCCGGTGGGCGCACCGGGGTGGCACTTCATCCAGACGCCCTTGGGCGGCGCAGTAGAGCCGGGTAACGTCATTGTGCCCGTAGCGGGCGGCAACCGGCGCCTCGACTTCCCTGCCGAACTGGTTTCAATCATCCTTGATGACTTCGTAGACAGCTTCATTGGCTCAGGCGTGATCTGGATTGACGATCTACGCATCGTCAGTGGGCACGAAATCTACAACCTGCGCCTCTTGCGCGGCAATGATGCCCTCGACATCCTCTGGTCGCCGCCGGGGGCGCGGGCCAACCTCGCCACCGCCAATCGTAGCGGCATCCTCGTTGAGCGCGACGGCAACCAGAGCTTCGTGCCTGCCGAAGAAGGACGCCTGAGCTTCAACCTGGGGCCAGCGCCGGTCTATGTGTGGCACCGGCGGTGATACCATATTCAGATTGTAGATTGTAGATTGTAGATTGCCGAACATGGCGTCCTAATGGGCATTAGCGTTCTTGAGTTGCAAACCATGCCTCTCTATGATAGACTAGGCGCATCGTGGCCCGGTAGCTCAGTGGATTAGAGCACTAGTCTTCGGAACTAGGTGTCGGGGGTTCGAATCCCTCCCGGGTCGCCACGATGAAGGCGGGTCTTTTTGCAATCTCTGTGATGGGGAGGGTGAAGCCCTTCCCTTTTCGATTCTCGTCACTTTTTGAACAAGGGGTTCACAACGCCAACAAGAAGAGGGGCAGAGGATGGCACCATAGAGACATCAAGGACACAGAGATAGTAACGGATGGAGTGCCAACAATGTTGATGGCCATACCACACCCTTCCCGGTGTTCTCGGTGCCTCTATGGTGCAACCCTCTACTCCTCTCCCTGCCCCTCCTAACTCGCCTGCTGCTCGCGCCGGGGCGGGGTTAAGGTCTTCGCCGGGTTTGGGGGCGTGGCGCGCACTATTTCGGCGTAACGCCGCGTGCTACGCGGGTCGCGGTGGCCCAGGATGCGCCGCACCACCTGTTCGGGGTAGAAGGCGATCAACTCGGCTGCGGCGGTATGGCGCAGGTGATGCAAGGTGTAGCGTGGTACTTCGCGCCCATCCACGATGTCTACCAAACGCGCATGCTTGCAGACCAAGACCCAACGGCGGTGCAGCGTATCATATGAGGCACGATTGCCCCGCGATGAGCGGAAGAGCGGGGTGTCGGCAGGTAGGCTCTCGTCCATATCGCGCACCCAACTGCGTAACCCCCGTAAGCTGCGCGGCATCGCGTCGGGCGTGAGTACCACCATGCGCTTCGTACCACTCTTGCTATCGTGAACCAGCAAGACCTCTCGGCCTGGCTCAAGGATCACATCTCCAAGATTCAGGTTGAGGACCTCATCAGTACGCACTCCAATCTCGCGGAGCAGCGTAAAGATCAACCGATAGGGCTGGGTCGCACTGGCAATCGCCGCATCCAACGCCCGGCGCTCCGTCTCGCTTGCAATCGGCTGGGGGCGATGTTCGGCATGGTGGCGTGCGCCCACCTGATCGACCGGATTGTGCAGCGCATACCCCTTAGCCACCGCCCAGCGGAAAAAACGCCCTAGACTAGCAATCCGCCGATTGGTCGTCCCTGGTTGCTCGTGACGACTCTCTAAAAACACTTTGATGTCACTGATTGCAATCGTCTCGATCGGCTTCGTCATCGCAGCGGCTGCAGTACGGAGATCGCAACGATACGAAGTGATGGTGTTGCTGCTCAGGCCATGTTCACGTTGAATGTCGCTTAGGAAGCTTTCGAGTTCGCTTGCGATAGTGCGCGACCGTTGGCCATTGAGGCTGCCGCTTGTAGACATATCACTCTCCTCTATAGCGCCTATCGTGGCGCTCTCCCATACGCAGAGGGGCTGCGTAGGTGTGAATAGCAGGTCGGACTATCGCTGGCGTGCGCTCCATCCTAGGCAGTCTGGCGACAGATGCGCAGGGGCTTGGCCCTCTGCCGGTAGCTCAAGGGATGCCACGTAGCTATAACCCTTGAAGCCTAACCTATTTTGCATTATAGCAAAAACTTCAATCCTTTTCTAGTTCAGAAATGTGAATATTTGAGATCTCAGCTATCGGTAGGTCTTGCACACAAGATCGGCAAGCGTAGTCGTTTCAATCTACCTCATATGATCATTGCACGATCCATGCCAGATAACTACATGGCGCTCTAGCGCCATCCGCGTTATATCTGGCATCTTGCGGACAAGCAATTATTTTTGGGTTCGCCGGGCATAAAGCTACAAGGCCCGCAAGCAGGCTCTATGAGATACTTGCGATCCCGCAACTTCCCGCTACACTGGCGGCCATGGCACATTCGGCCCCGGCCCCGGCTCAGGAAATGCGTTGCTGCTAATCAGGTGGTCGAGACGCCGCCGTAGCGCACGCAACTCAGGTTTGGCCAAGAGATCGTTCAGGAGTTGCACCGCCGGATGCTGGTGCTCAAGGCATGTACGCAGGTGGCCGAGCGCGGCCAGCAGCTCTGGGCCAAGGGGCTCCCCCATAAAATCCCACAGCACCGTCCGCAACTTGAGTTCGTAGTGGAAACAGATGCCGTGGTCAATCGCCCAGAGTCGGCCATCCAAGCCTTTGAGCCCGTGGCCACTCTTGCGGTCGGCATTGTTAATCACGTAGTCGAAGGCGCAGAGTTGGCGCAGACGCTCATCATAGCTACCCTCTTTGAGCATCGTGAAGAGGTGCGCTTCATCATCATTGGCAACGAAGAACTGGAGCATGCCAATCCCATACGGCCCATCGCGCACCACCGTCGGCGGCACCAAGCCAAAGCCGAGACACTCCGAGACCACGTAGGCAGCCGCTTCGCGGCGGTAGAGCGTCCCCTTGGGGAAATCCCAGAGCGGTCGTTCGCCACGGCGCGGCTTGTAGATGGCCAACAGCTCAACATCTTCGTGTTCAACCCGTGTCAACAGCGTGTAATTACTGCTGAAGGGCATTGCGCCCTCCAGCATCAGCGTACCGTTGGCCAGTGCCTCAAGCACGCGGGCGACACCAATGGCTTGGGGTTGATCATCCATGACACTACTCTGGTGGTGTGAGCACCGGGCCATGACCATTGCGATGAGGGCAGAAGTGCCCACTAGGATCAATCGGACGCCCACAGTTGCCGCAGATGGGCCGTCCGGCGGCAACCACCTGGGCTGCATGGCTCGCCAAAGTGCGCATCTGCGCCCGCGAAGCCGAAAAGCGCGCCGTCTGCGCCTCCTCCTCTTCCTCAGCGACGGTTCCTTGCACCAAGAGTACCACAAGGTCACGGTCGCTATCGTAGCCCAAGCCCATCTGCCCGATGCGGAATTCGGGCTCTAAGGGCTCCTCCAGGCTCATGTCGGTCACCAGCAGATCATCGGAGGTAGACAAACGGGGATTCTTTTCCGCCAAGCTATCGAGCAGCCGTCCAATCGCATCGGCAAGGGCGCGAATTTGTTCTTTTTCGGCCAGCAGCGTAATCATCTGGGCGCCACGACGGGCCTGCACATAGAAGACCCGCTGGCCTTTGGGGCCAACAGCACCGGCGGTGATGCGCTGAACCGAGTCGAGATCAATGGTAAACTCAGACATGCTCCTGCTCTGGGTGCGGCCCGCCTTCGGCCTCTGAGGACGAAGGGGCTGCGCTAGACGCGGGTGCCTCTGGGCGCGGACGCAGATGTTCGAGCGAACCGCTGTCGTTCAGGGCCAGCAGCCGGGGGCCCATGCGCTCAAAGGCAAGTGCCGTGAGTGAGCAGGGGTTGATTACCAGCCGCTGAAAGAGATCAAGGTGCATACCTATATAATAGGCGGTCGCCAATTTGATAATGTCGGCATGCGAGACAACGGCGATGATCTGGTTGGGATGTTGGCTCCGCAACTGATCGAGCGCCTGCACCATGCGCATCTGGGCTTCACCCAATGTCTCGCCGTTGGGAAAGCGCGTACCACTTGGATAGTGCTGCACCCCGGGCCACAATTCGTGCTTGTATAGCTCTTTCAGTTCGGCTCCTTGCCAATCGCCGTAACGCACCTCGCCAATCTGCTCAACCAAGCGCAAGGTAAGCCCGCGCGGTTGGGCAATGGCCGTGGCTGTTTCGACACAACGCTCAAGTGGACTCGTATAGATAGCACTGATGGGCAGATCGCCAAGTCGTTCACTCAGGAGCGCTGCTTGACGCCAGCCCTCTTCATTCAGATGGACGCCCGGCGTCCAACCGGCGAGGCGACCATGGACCCAATCGTTGGTTCCATGACGGATTAGCAACAGTAGGCTCAAAAGATGCTCCGTTCTTAGAGGCTGTCTGAAAAGTCTATGAACTGGCGTTGGAGTGCCGGCTTCAGCCGGCTAAAGCCGGCACTCCAATGCATACCCCCACTAGCTTTTCAGACAGACTCTTAGGCCTTGGCCTGCAGAACTCCAATCCTAGTTGGGAAGGCAGCATGAGGCATGGTTTCAGAAAAACCGAAGGTTACTTTACCATGTTGCGAGGATGCGTGGATGCGTGAGGCGAAGAGGCGAGGGCTTCGCGTCCTCGCGTCTTCGCGTCTTCGCGTCCTCGCAAATGGTGAAAAGCTCTGCATCTCTGCAAAAACGCTCTACCTAAAAGCCCTTCCCCTACCCCCTCATGATACCACAATCTGTTGCTCTAAGCCGGAATGAAGTCGGTAGTAGTAGCCACGTTGCGCCAGCAATTGCTCATGGTTGCCATCTTCAACAATCCGCCCTTTGTGCAGCACAATGATCCGATCAACATGGCGAATCGTGCTTAGGCGATGGGCAATAATGATGCTCGTGCGCCCGCGCAGCATCCGCTCCAGCGCATCCTGGATCAACGCCTCGGTCGCAGTATCTACGCTACTCGTGGCTTCGTCTAGCACCAGCAGTACCTCCGGGTTGAAGGCCAGTGCCCGCGCAAAAGCCAAGAGTTGGCGCTGCCCCACCGAGAGGTTGCTGCCCCGTTCGCGCACTGCGTAGTCGTAGCCGCCCGGCAAGCGCTCGATGAAACTCGCCGCATTGACCAACTCGGCGGCGCGGCGCAAGGCTTCATCGCTGATCGTTTGGCTGTGCAGACGAATGTTGCTGGCAATCGTACCCGAAAAACAGACCGGATCTTGTGGCACCGCAGCAATGTGGCGGCGCAACTCGCGCTGGGCCACCGTGCGAATATCCACTCCATCAAGCATAATCCGCCCCGCCTGTACATCATAGAAGCGCGCCAAGAGACCCACGAGGCTGCTCTTGCCCGCTCCCGTGGCCCCCACAATCGCCACCGCCTGGCCCGCCGGGATCTGCAGGTTGATACCATGCAACACCGGTTCGTCGGGTGCATAGCCAAAGACCACATTCTCAAGCGTAATCGTGCCGCGCACCGGCGTGGGCAGGCGCTTGGGCTGCTCAGGATCGCGCACCTCCTCTTGCGTATCGAGAACACCCACAATGCGCTCCATCGCGGCCATTGCCGCTTGCAGGATCGTGTAGCGTTCGGCCAGGTTGCGGATCGGCTCAAAGGCGCGTTGCGTGTACTGCACAAAAGCTACCAGCATGCCCAACGAAGCCCATCCCCCCAAGACGCCCGCACCGCCACCCCAGAGCAGCGCCGCTGTGGCGAGGGCCGCCATGAATTGCACCGTCGGCATAAAGATCGCAAAGATTAGCACTGCATGAACATTCGCATCCACATACTGTCCGCTCAAGTGGGCGAAATGCTTACGGCTCTGCGGCTCTTGGCCAAAGAGTTGCGTCACCAGCACGCCACCAATCTGCTCGTTCAGATAGGCATTGATCTGCGCCAGCCGCTCACGAATGATGCGGTAGGTTGCACGCATCACGCGCTGGTAGATCAGCACAATCAGGGCCAACACTGGCAACGTCGCTAAACTAATCAGCGCCAATTGCCAATTGAGTACAAACATGATCACAATGATTGCCGTGAGCGTCACCAGATCGGCCAAAATCATCACCATGCCCTGAGTCAGGAACTCATTAAGCGCATCCACATCATTGGTGATACGTGTCAACAAGCGCCCCACCGGGTTGCGGTCGTGAAAACTGAGACTCAAGCGTTGCATATGTGCAAAAAGTTTGAGTCGCAAATCCATCATCACCGCTTGGCCCACACTATTGATAAGGTAGTTGTGCAGATACCGCAGGGCAAAGTTGCTCACCAACACCCCCGCATAGAGCGCAAAGATGCTCCAAAGCCCCTCAAGTTGCCCGGCGCTAATCGGCCCATCAATCGCCTGCTGCACCAACAGCGGCGGCACAATCTCAGTAAGGGCCGCGCCAATCAGCAGCGCAATCGCCAGCAGCAGCCGCAGCTTGTGCGGCGCAACAAAGGGCAACATCCGCCGGATGAGACGCCCGTCGTAGGCTTTGCCCATAATGCTGTCGTTATCGAAACCTCGTGCCATGCCTCACGTCCTCGCCTCTCCGCATCCCCGCCTCCGCGCCTCCGCGCCTCCGCGCATCCCCGCCTCCCCGCCCCCTCGCCTCTCCGCCTCCCCGCCCCCTCGCCTCTCCGCGTCTCCACCTCCCCGCATCCTCGCCTCTCCGCCTCCCCGCCAAAAATGGCTACGAACCATTCCCAAGCAACAACACACCCAGACTGATCACAAACATCCCAACATGGAACGAGGCATGGCTCACCATCGCCGTCTCTAGGTTGTAGCGCCAGAAGAGCCAGCCAAAGTAGATGCCTGCCAAGGCGTTCAGCAGAATGGTGCGGACGATAATGAGCGGCGTGAGAACCACAATTGAGGCCATCGCTGGCAGGTGGCCTACACCAAAGGCAATCGCCGCCACAATGATCGCCGTCCAGACCAGTGCCGCATGGGGTACCCCAGTGCCCCGTTGAAACACCCGCCAGCCCATCCAGACCAGCAGACTCATAAAGCCCCAGCGCAGCAACAACTCTTCGGTAATGCCTCCATACAGCACCCCCATCACCAATTGCATAAGGGGGTTGTCTGCCGTTGGCAACTCGCCAATCAACTCAGCATTAGCAAAAGGATCCATGAGTTGATCCAACCCTGTGATGATCAACATCAACACAAGGCCAGTAACAAACGCCATGGGTATGTGCGGGCGTAGATTGGGCCAGATCACCGTACCTGAGCGCACCCGCTCTGCCACTAACGAACGCAACCCAACCCGATGGGCCAGCAGCGTGCCAACCGCAACCGCAATCGCCAGCAATATGAGTGGATTGAGCAGTAAGACTGCTATGAGCACAGGGGTGGGTAGCTCAGTCAGTTCTGGCGGTAACACATCTACCTGATCAAAGATAAACGGGATCAGCGTCAGCACACCGAGCAGACCCAGCCCCAAGAGCGCCACAAAGGTCTTGGCAAAATGGGTTGCCGGCGGCGGCTGGTTGATCAGCGTGTTGGTATTCGTAGGTGTTGTCATCATCGTGTGCTCCTAGTGGAAATTCAGGGGAAGCGAAGCCTCCCTCGAAGAACATTGTTAGCGCGAAAAAGTCCGGGGCCGCACCGCTTGGCTTCGACAAGCTCAGCCAGCGGCTCGGTGGCTCGGTGGCTCGGTGGCTCGGTGGCTCGGTGGCTCGGTGGCTCGGTGGCTCGGTGGCTCGGTGGCTCGGTGGCTCGGTGGCTCGGTGGCTGAGCCTGTCGAAGCCAGCCTGTTGAAGCCACCGTGAGGCCAAGCTACAACTCCTCAAGCTCCGCTGCAAGCAACTCCCGGCGATACATCGCCGCATAGTGGCCATTGATTCGTAGGAGTTCACTGTGGCTACCCCGTTCGGCCACCTGGCCCTCGTGCAGCACAATGATCTGGTCGGCTGCACGCACCGTGGCGACCCGCTGGGCAATAATGATGCTCGTGCGCCCTTGCATGACGCTGCGTAGCCCAGCGAGAATCTCGGCAGCGGTGTGGCTGTCTACACTACTCAGGGCATCGTCGAGCACCAGAATCGCCGGATCGCGCACAATTGCTCGCGCAATTGCGACACGCTGCTTCTGCCCACCCGACAAAGTTACCCCCCGTTCGCCTACCAGCGTATCAATCCCGTCGGGGAATTGTTCAAGATCGTTAACCAAACGCGAGACATGAAGCGCATGTTCGAGCGTCTGTTCCTCTACCTGCTGTACCCCAAAGGCAACATTCTCGCGCAACGCTACACTAAACAGGAAGGTCTCTTGGGGTACATAGCCCACCGCTCGGCGCAGATCGGCTAGATCGAGGCTACGCAGATCATAGCCATCCAGCAGCACTTGGCCCGCATCGGGATCGCGCACCCGCGCCAACAGATTGACCAGAGTCGTCTTGCCGCTACCAGTTGCTCCTACGATCGCAAGCGAGCCCCCAGGCGGAATGTGGAACGAAATATCGCGTAGCATCCAGGTGGGGCGTTGCAACCCTGCCAATCCAGGCTGCTGCTCGGCAAAGCGCACCCCCACCTGATCGAAGGTCACCGCACCACGAGGCGTGGGCAAGGGCTGTGGTGTGGGCGGATTCACAATCGCAGGTTTACCCTGAAATATCTCAACCAAGCGGCCCATCGAGGCAGCCGCCTGTTGATAGAGTGAAACCACCCAGCCCAGCATCAGCACAGGAAAGGTGAGCAAGCCCACATAGGCATTGAACTGCACCAACTGCCCCAGTGTAAGCTCCCCAGCCACCACCAAGCGCCCGCCGACAAAGAGAGTCAGAGCGGCTACTGCGCCGAGGCAGAGCAGCATCGTGGGCCAGAGCGCCCCACTCAGCAGCACATAGCGCAAATTCAGTTGGCGGTAGTGTGCATTATCGGCGGCAAAAACGGCCAACTCAGCCTCCTCTTGGCCATAGGCTTTAATCGTGCGGATACCCGAAAAATTCTCCTGGACGCGGGTCGAAAGCAGCCCAAACTGGTCTTGCACCTTGGTAAAGATGCGCCGCATGCGGTTACCTACCAGCACAAAGACCAGCGTCGTCATAGGCAGCAGCAGTAGCACCACGAGGGCTAGGGTGCTGTGCATCAGCAACATCAGGATCGCGGCAGCGCCAAAGGTAAGCAGTGCCGTCGCGGTGCCACTAATCCCAGGGCCAAGCAACTGGCGCACACTACTCAGATCATTCGTAGCCCGTGCCATCAGATCGCCGGTATGGTGCTGGCTAAAAAAGGCTTGATCAAGGCGCAGATAGTGTTCAAAGAGATCGCGGCGCAGATCATGCTCAATCTCATAGGAGGCACCCGCAATCAGCATGCGCTGGATGAACTTAAAGCTACCATCGGCCAGTGCAATCAGCAGCAGCAGGGCACCATAGTGCAGCAACTGGGTGGGCAACACGCCAGCAGTGGTCAATTCATCCACCGCCAAGCGCAGCACCAAGGGTGCTAAGGTACTGACGCCCGCCCCAAGGGCCGCACAGAGCAAACCCGCCAGCATAGCGCGGCGGTAGCGCACAAGGTAGGGCCAAAGATGACGCAGATGATTCATGGTGCTACTATAGCACCCAGAAGGGCGGCAAGCCCTCAGTCGGGAGGCGGATTTGGGCTTTTGGGGGGCGCGGGCAGTTTGGTAGCGAAATCATCACATTTTGCTTAAAAGCAACGATTGACAAATTTTGTTGCCTTCTATATAATTTAGCCCAGAGCAAGACGTTTTAACATCTGATACATTTCTGTTTCCAATCCCGGTCACGGGTATGGATTGGTGCGACAATCGCCGCCAGGCGCGCTAGTCGTACCTGGTGTTCTCTACTGTGGGTCGTGTCTGTAAGTAGTGGAGGTTCGCCCATGCGCGACGATGACGATCTGGTTCCCCCGAAATGGCGTTCGCTGTTCAACAACCAGGACTGGCTGATGCATGACATCATGGTGAAATCCTTCTGGGGTTTTGGTGCCATCGCAGCCGTTGCCCATCTGTTGGTCTGGATTTGGCGCCCGTGGTTGCCATAATGCCTTCAGAGGCAAGCGGTTTAGGGATGACGGGCGTGCTATCGCCCGCCAGGGCGATGCCCAACGATTCAAAAGCCTATAACCTCTAAGGAGTTGAGTTATGCCTCCACGCAGTCCAGTTCGCACGAACATTGTGATTTTTACGGTTCTTGGTTTTGTGGTTGCTCTGCTTGTTCACTTCGTGGTGTTGAGTACGGAGCGCTACAATTGGTTCGACAATTCGGATAGCGCCGCCTCGTCTGTGATGCTCGTCTTCAATTCCCTGATTGCCCTGCTCTAGATGATCGCTGGTGGCACTCCTCGTGCCTTGAGTATGGGGTGTCTCGTGAAGTGAGCAACAACCGCCAGCACGCTCTGCTGGCGGTTGTTGACTTTCAGGGGCGTGTTGCCCTAAACCACACCATATGCACCTTTGTTGCACATAGTTCAACACGTTGACCGGCTAAAATAACGGGTGTATACTTTCATGTCGGAGCCGGCTCCGTACAGATACGGCACCGCCGAGCTGCTGACCTGGAGTTTTAGGAGACTCCTATGCAATCGCCAACTCGTCCTACTGATCGACAGGCGGCGATCTTTATCTCGGTGGCAGTCGGCATCTTTGTGGCTGTCATCACCATTGGCACCTTCTGGTGGATCTATAGGCTTGTGGCAGCAGCGGATGCTCCGAATGTTGCTGCCGCTGAGTTGGCCCGTGCCACTTGGAATACCGATGATGGCATTCGGGCGATCACGGAGGCTGAACCAAACCTGGTTCTCGACGGTGATCCGCGTGAACCATGGCTAGGTGAGGTTGCTTGGATTGAGGGTGTCCAGGCAGGTCAAGCCTGGGTTGATGAGTTCCCTAGTCCCGTGAACGTTCAGGTTCTGACGGGCATGGACTCGGCCCAACTCTGGACCTACATGCAGTTGTATGTCTCTGGTGGCCTCGGTGTTGGTTGCCAGTATTGCCACGACATCAACAATTTTGCCCTCGATACCTACCCCGAGAAGCTTGCTGCGCGTGATATGTTCTATCTGGTGGCTGATCTGAATGCCATGTTTATTGTTGATCTGCCTAATTGGCAGGGCAACTACATTCAGTGTGCAACCTGCCACTACAATGCGCCGAAGAATCTTGAAGGCTTCAATTCGCAGTTTGTCAAGAGTGTGCCCGATATTCCGGTCACCGTTGAGATTCTTGACGATCAGGGCGAGCGTGTCCTCGATCCGGCTCTCAAGCCTGAAGAGATTCGCACCCCCGTTGGTCTCCAAGATGCCGTGATCTGGTATATTTATAACTACCAGGTTTGGAAGCCCTACACGGCAGACGATCCCGCGAGCGGGCGTGGTTCTTTGGCCTTGACCTTCAACGGCGGGCCGACCCAAGAGCAGGTCACGATCAATCAGAATGTGATGAACTACAATGCGTGGTCGCTTGGGGTCGGTTGTACCTTCTGCCACAACTCGCGCAACTTTGTGGCCTATGAGTTGGACGCGGCTGGTCGCAATGTGATCGATCCGCTGGCAGGGTATAATAAGCTTAAGGCCCAGCAGATGTTGCTGATGACTACCTACATCGCTGAGGAGTGGGCGGCCTTTGATGGGTTGCCCGGCTATGGCGCTATTCCCCACGATGAGGTGCCGTCGGCGTTGAGTGGTGGCGCAAGCCGCTTCTCCTACCGCACTCTGGGCGATGGTCAGATCTATAATGTGCCCGCGTGCTACACGTGCCACCAGGGCATGAATATCCCGCGTGGCTCGATCAACCAGTCCAGTATCCCTGAAGGTGACGCCGGTGTGGTGGTTCTTCCACCGATCTTGCGTGGTAATTAGTGCGATCTTGCGAGGATGCGTGAGGCGAAGCGGCGAGGGCTTCGTCTCCTCGCAGCCACCGCGCCGCTGGCTGAACCCTGAGTTTGTCGAAGGGGCGAAGCCAAGCGGCGCGGTTCAGAGCTTTTTTGCGCTAAGGCGCTTGTAGCATTACCGTCGTAGTGCCGACGTTAGTCGGCATCCGGGGGTTGTCAGCGACCTCAGCCGACTAACGTCGGCACTGCCTAATGGCGCAAACGGGTGGTTGCAGAAAGGCCTTTCAGCATACCGTTGGAGTGCCGACGTTAGTCGGCATCCGGGGGTTGTCAGCGACCTCAGCCGACTAAGGGAAGCGGATGTAGTTGATTGCCCCGTTGCTTGTCCACCTTGAGCGAAGGTGCGTAGGAACGTTCCTGTTTGCGCCGTAGTGTAGTGCCGACTTTAGTCGGCTTCCCATCGCTGCCAAAGACCTCAGCCGACTAAAGTCGGCACTACGATGCCCGCCCATGGACTATTCAGCATGACAGGATGCTGGGATACGTAACAATTTCTGCTTCCCTAACGTCGGCACTCCGTCAGAGGCCAAACGGTAAAGTGTTCTGCAACCATCCCTTATAGGAGAAGTTGCAGAAAGGCGCTTGTAGCTTTACAATCTTGTAAGGACGCGTGAGGCGCATCCTTGCCTCCCCGCGTCCTCGCCTCCCCGCGTCCCCGCGTCCCCGCGTCATCGCGCCTCCCGCGTCCTCGCCTCCCGCGTCCTCGCCTCCCGCGTCTCACGTCCCCGCGTCCCCGCGTCCTCGCTTGGTGCCCCCCGCCCTGGCCCGAGATCTCTAGAAATGAGCCGCCTGATGAGCGACATGCGCAAAGGTTCCGGCCTTGCCCCTGCTCCCCCCGCTGCTTTGAGCCCGCTTGCTAGTGCGCGTGCTACGTTGATCCGCTCTTTGACTCTGATGAAGCCGGTGACTTGGTTTGCGCCGGCGTGGGCCTTCCTCTGTGGGGCTGTCGCTAGTGGCGGCTTGGCATGGGGAATTGATCCGTTGGGGCGCTTGGCAATTGGCCTCTTGATGGCTGGCCCGATCCTCACTGGTATGTCACAGGTGGTTAATGATTACTGCGACCGTGAGGTGGATGCGATCAACGAACCCAATCGCCTCATTCCTTCCGGTCAAGTTTCGCTGCGCCACGTCTATATCCTGACGGCCCTGCTGACCACGATTGGTGCGGCGATTGCTATCTTCCTCGGTGGGCAGGTTGTCCTCTTTGTTGGCTTGGGCCTGGTCTGTGCCCTTGCCTATAGCATTAAGCCGCTGCGTGCCAAGCGCAATGGCTGGTATGGCAATGCCCTCGTGGCGGTCTCGTATGAAGGCTTGGCCTGGATGGCCGGCCATGTCGCCTTTGGCGCCTTGACCACCCAAAGCTTTGTGATTGCGATGCTCTATTCGTTTGGTGCCCACGGCATCATGACGGTGAATGATTTTAAGAGCATGAAGGGCGATGCCAGAATGGGTATTCGCTCGATCCCAGTGCAGTATGGCAAGGTCACCGCTGCACGGATGGTCGTTACGATCATGGGCCTCGCCCAGATCGCTGTGATTGCGCTGCTCTTCTGGTGGGGCCATACTATTGCCGCTGCTGTGGTTGCGGTGCTGCTGACCCTCCAGAGTATTCCGAATGTGCGCTTCATCCGCGACCCTGAGAATAATGAGGTCTTCTTTAATGCGACCGCGATTATGCTCTTCGTCTGGGGGATGTTAGCAGCGGCGATTGGTATTGCGGCCTAGTAGGAGTAGCTCTATGGCGCAGCGTGTCTTGGTTGTTGGTGCCTCGGTTGGTGGGGCTATTGCGGCCATTACCTTGCGTGGACTCGGCGTCGAGACGGTGATGCTTGAGAAGGAGTTGGTCAAGGCCAAGCCCTGTGGCGGGGCCATTCCGCCCGTAGCCTTCACGGAGTTTGATCTGCCGCAACGCCTGATTGACCGTAAGATTAAGTATTGCTTGATGGTGTCGCCCTCAGGCCAAGAGACGATTGTGCCGGTGGCGGGCAGTGTGCCGTCTGATGATGATTATGTCGCCATGGTGCGCCGCGAGATCTTTGATGGTTTTCTGCGCGAACGCGCCCAGCGCCGGGGTGCCGATCTGATCCATGGCCAGTTGTTGGGCCTAGAGGTTAACCACGCTGGCGTAACGGCGCGCTATCGCTCAATGGCCAATGGCCAGGAGCAGACCATTCAGGCTGCTGCGGTGATCGGTGCTGATGGCTGCTATTCGCCCACGGCGCGTATGCTTGGCTTGCCCCAGATGCCACGGGCGGTGGCTATTCAAGAGCGCATTGCACTGCCTGAAGCGCAGATGGCCCGCTGGGCCGAGACCGCAGATCTCTATTTGGGCTCTGAGGTTAGCCCCGATCTCTATGCCTGGGCCTTCCCCAAGTGTGACCATATTGCCCTTGGGATTGGGGCGGGGCCGCGCTATACGGCCCATGCCAAGCGTCTCTTGAGTAACCTGAAGACGCGCTTGGGCCCAGCGATTACAGGCGGCCAGTTGCTCTTGCGGGAGGCCCACGCCCTGCCAATGGAACCGCGCAAGCATATGGCCTTTGAACGGGCTATGCTCGTGGGTGATGCGGCGGGCTTGGTGGTACACACCTCAGGCGAGGGCATCTATTGGGCGATGAAGAGCGGCCAGTTGGCAGCCCAAACGCTGGCACACTTCCTTGATGTGCCCAGTGCGGCCAACCTGCGTACCTACGAGCGTATCTGGTGGCAAGAGTATGGCCTCATGTACAACTTCCTGCGTTGGCTCCAGTGGTGGGGCTATGGCAACGAACGGCAGATGGAGGTCTTTACCGAAATGTGCCGCAACGCCGATGTGCAGCGCCTGACCTTTGATAGCTACATGTACAAACAGATGGCCCCGGCCCCTTGGCTCGTGCAGATGCGTATGACCAAAGACATCATCATGGCCCAAGTGCGCAACTATTTGCAACGCCGTACCCCGGTGCGTGAACGCCTGGGGCTGGCCGAGGTAAGCTAGAGTTCGGTTTGTTCAAGAAGGGGTGTATGCGGAAACCCGGTTTCCGCATGCACCCCTTTTCTAATACAACCCGCGCAGTTCAGGGCTCTTGCGCAGGCGCGAGAGCAGGGCGCGCTTGAGTGTATAGACCTCTTCAACTGATCCAAAGTGATTGTGGTAGCGGGCAAAGATCTCGGCAGGCTTCATCCCCAGGATGAAGGAGCTACGCATGACAATCCGTTCAAGCTCAGTATTGAGCAGGCCATCCACCAGCTTCCAGAACTCCTCACGGCTCACGCGCTCGGTGGCCTCTTCATCAGCGTGGCCGAGGCGCTGATCGTTCCAATTGACATACTCATCGGGAATAATATCGGCACAGGACTGAGCGCGGGCGGTATCAATCACCACACAGGTGGCACAGCGGCGCAGATAGTTGAGCAGCGCGGCCAAATTGGGGAACGAAGCGAAGCGTGGTGCAGGAATAGCCCGCCAGAAGCGCGTAAAGGCCGCACTGACAAAGAACTCACTGCTCTCACCGCTAATGGCAAAAGCCCCACTCCGACGCACCCAATGTTCCACAAGCGGCGCATACTGATCAAAGAGGTAACCCCAGGCGCTATCATCGCGCTCCACCAAAGCGCGGCGGAAGAGCTCATAGGCAAACTGAGGATCGTATGGCTCATGCTGATAGAAGCGGCGGCTCTCAGCCGAGGCACGCTGAGCCAGTGCGCTCAACTCCATGCGCTCGGCTTCAGCGCGGGTCTCGGGCGTAGAGGTGATCACTTGGCTAGGACTAACGATCATCGGCTGAGTCATGGCTGGTCTCCTCTCTGGCATCGCATCTGGTTGCCACGTTTATACTGAGACCAGTCTAGCTTGCCGCGCCCACAATTTAGAGGCGAGTCACCTCCTGCTTACCTGACGAAATGGGGAGGTTGGGGCTATGTTTTGCGCCGACGGCATTGTAACCATATAGAGGTTTGTTAGCGCGAAAAAGCCTTGGGCTCGTAGGGGGCGTCGCGTTGGCTGAGCTTGTCGAAGCCACCACAGCGGCACCGAGGGCACAGAGTGGGGCATATCCTCCTTCTCACTCGTCACGCATCACTCGTCACTGATGCTACATGTCGGACGTTGTGGCTCATCACCAAAATACTCACGCCACTCCGCCGCCGTGAGTTCACGGTTGGCCAGTCTGCATGCCGCCTCCATCCACATCTCCGGGCGCAGGTCAAGCGTCCAGAAACCAAAGCTCTGGATAACAAAGAGTTCCTCGTCGTTGCGAAAGGCAAGCGCACGAATCCAGCTACTACCGCTCGATGTACGTAGTGGATAGCCAAAGCGCCGCCGGGCCGCGACATCCCAGAGGACAATCGTCTGATCACGCGAACCCGAAGCGAGCATGCTGCCGTTGGAGTTGAAGGCTAGGCTGACAATCAAAGCGCGATGACCAACTAGCGGTGCCGCGATCCGCTCGCCTTTGTTAACATCAATCAGAAAGACACTCTGTACGCCGCCAGCAGCCAAGAGATCGCCCTGCGGGCTGAAAGCGAGGCTGGAGATCTCTTCGTTGCCCTCATCAAGTGGATTACTGAGCAGCGATGCATCGGTGAGATTCCACAGGAAGACCTGGTTATCCGAACTACCCGAAACCAGGATGCTGCCATCGGGACTGAAGGCGAGGGCGGTGATGCGGGCAGTGTGGCCTATGGGTGTCTCATCGTCGCCTCTGCCATAGGGTAGCTCAAGCGCCGGTTGGCTAGGCTGATCCAGATCCCAAACAACGATCCGGCCATCATTGTTGCCCCACGCGAGACGGCGGCTATCGGAGCTAAAGGCCAGTGTCCAGACATTAGGATCGCTTCCCTCCGTCGCTGCAAGTTGGAGCGGAGGTTCGATCTCCTCACCCTCAGCATTCCAGAGTTGCACCCGGCCATCACGAAAGCCCACCGCGATCAATTGGCCGTCCGGACTCAGCGCAACACTACGTGTATTGGTGAGCGGTGGCGTGGCGCGGATGTCCGCATCTGCTGGCCTGGGTTGATCAGCACGCCGAATTGAGTAGTCTACGCTGCTGTCATCGCTATACTCGCGGCTAATGAGGGCGAGCGGTGTATTCTCATCGGGCAACGCCAACGCGAGACCCCGATAGCCGACCCTACCCTCAAAGGTACGCTGCCCCAACCACGCCGGGCGATCATAGCTCCAGAGAACAATCTGGCTGTCGGCACCACCCGTAGCGATTAACGTGCGATCTGCGCTGATTGCCACTGCATTGATGGGGGCGACGTGGGCGCTGTAGGTGAAGAGCGGACGACGCTCATTGAGATCCCAGATGAGCATGCTGAGATCACCGCTGACCGAGATGAGGTGGTTGTTATCGTCGTTGTTGTTATCGCCGGGTACAAAGATCAGGTCGTTGATCCAGCCGGTATGGCCGATTAACGGCGATCCTTTGAGCGCAACCGGCTCTGCGGTGAGATCCCAGAGGTAGATGTCACGATCCTGGCTGCTGACCAATGTTCTCCCATTGGAACTAAAGGCAAGTGTGGTGACACTTGTAGTATTCGTCACCCCGTCGGTAGTGAAAGTACGCAGCGGTTCACCAATGGCGGCCCCCGTCTCACTATTCCAGAGCCGCACACTGCCATCGTTGCTACTTGAAGCGAGTATGCTACCATCATCAGGGCTAAAGGCCACCCTGCGGACACTACCTTCATGCCCAGTGAGCGCAATTGGATCACCACTCCGATGATCAATGCGCCAGAGGTAGACATTGCCATCATTGCCCGCAAAGGCTACCTGATCGTTATCTTGGGGATGAAAGGCTACGCTTCTCACATGGTGGCTGATGGTGGCGACAGGGGCAAGCTGTTCGTCGGTGTGGAGGTTGAAGAGTACCACGTTGCGATTACTACTGCCCACCGCGACCGTGTTGCCATTAGGGCTGATGGCGATGCTGTTGATATCACAGTGGCAATCGTTGCTCCGTACAGGTTCACGGATGAGTTCTCCGCTAACCACATCCCAGAAATAGAGGACGCCCTGATTGTCGCCAGCAACGAGAATATTACCATCTTTATGAAAGGCAAGGCTGGTCACGTTCGTCCCTTCCACGCCCAGGAAGGTACGCAGGTTGTTGTTCGCACTCAACACACCATAGAGGCTACTCCGCACGATGCTGCGTATGTCTGGTTTCTCATCGCCACGCCGATAGGCTTCCACACTCAGCAGTGCCGCCAGGTCAGGTACGCTATTGGCGTTAGCAAGGGCTTGGGTGGCAATATCGTCCGGGTCGCAGAGCAACTCCCAACGCAGACTGTGCAACTCCGGCGCACTGGGGCCAATCAGCAGGCGTACACGCAACGGCAAGTCTTGTGCATAAGCATCACTCCTTGCCTGAATAAACTGCTGGTAGAGCTTACGATCTTGGAAGAGGTAAGCTCCAAGGCTGCGGCCATAGGCAGCATGATCCAACGTCTGGGCGAGCAGTTGCGATGCGGCAAAAGTCATGCGACCGCTGACGTGGCTTTCGGTTTCGCTGTGTAGGTGGCTCCGTCGCAATTCAACCGCATAACTTCCCACATCCCAACGGTGGATACCAAGCTCCAAATCCGGAAGATCAGGCATGGGTACTCCTTACAGCATACAAGGCTGCCACCGATGGTATTGAGTTGTGCTATGCTGATGCGTATTCGGGAAGATTGGCTTGATTATAGCATCATTAACGCGCAGGTAGCGCAAGCAACCCTGTTGTGTTACGATACTTGCAAGACTAATGTGGAACAAATGGAAGAATACAACAAGCCCTATGCTCTCTGCAATCGAAATCTGTGCTGGTGGTGGTGGACAGGCCCTTGGTTTAGAGCAAGCCTGCTTTCAACAGGAAGTAGCAGTTGAACTTGATGCGGCTTGTTGTGCCACCCTGCGCCTCAATCGTCCACTGTGGCGCATTGTAGAGGGTGATGTCACAACGTTTAACGGCAAACCCTATGCTGGTGTCGATCTATTAGCCGGTGGGTTACCCTGTCCACCCTTTTCAAAAGCGGGCAAGCAGTTGGGTAGTCAAGATGAGCGCAATCTCTTCCCCGCAGCGTTGCGTCTCGTTGATGAGATACGACCGCGTGCGCTGATGATTGAGAATGTACGCGGCATCCTGGATCCCATTTTTGCCGATTATCGTCAGCAGATCATAAGCGAGCTACGCAAACTTGGTTATGAGATGGGCTGGCGTGTCTTTCATGCTTGCGATTTTGGCGTCCCCCAACTACGTCCACGCGTTGTATTTGTGGCTCTCCAGCATCATATCTATGATCACTTCACTTGGCCTAAAGGGCAAGGTATGGCACCAACTGTTGGTGCAGCCTTATATGACCTCATGGCTGCACGCGGATGGCTTGCTGCAGAACGCTGGCGGGAGCAAGCTTGTAACATTGCACCAACCATTGTTGGTGGGTCTAAGAAGCATGGTGGCCCCGATCTTGGGCCAACCCGTGCCAGAAAGGCATGGGCCGCTTTAGGCGTAGACGGCCTTGGTATTGCCGATGAGGCTCCAAATGCGGATTTTGTTGGTATGCCGCGCCTTACCGTACGGATGGTTGCACGCTTGCAAGGCTTTCCTGACAACTGGCAGTTCACGGGGCGCAAAACATCAGCCTATCGTCAAGTAGGCAATGCCTTTCCGCCCCCAGTTGCCCGTGCCGTCGCCATCCAGATCCGCGAAGCACTGCATGCACGGCGGATATATGCGATCAAGAGGGTAGGATGAACAACTCCTCCTCTACATTTTTTGCTGAATCGCGGCGTAGTTTTCATGCGGCACTGCTTGCAACCGTGCTACGCACCGATAGCGCTGGCATTCCCACCAATGCTGACAAAGATAGTCGTGTGAGCGTGGCAATTGCACAAGGCATCATAGAAATTTTGGGTGCTCAAAGCACTGGGGCTCGCCTAGCAGGACAAATGGCGGGAAGTCAGTTTGAAACTATCTGTAAAGGCTACCTCGAAGAGGTTTTCCCCCACTTGTATCATTTGCGCCCTGGTAGTTGGACTATCAGCAAAGGATTGGGTTCAGGTCGATTAGCCATCGCTAAGTTTGATCAGTATGCACACCTAGAGGCGCTTGATGCAGCCTCGAAAGCCAATCCACAACTTGCAGCCGCGTTAGGTAGTGACTATATTATTAAGCCCGATGTAGTTGTTATTCGCCATCCTGAGCTCGATACGACCATCAATGCTCATGAGTCACTGGTGGGTGACGATAGCGCACGCTTAAGTAGCCTACGTGCGACCAATAATGTGCTGCCGATCCTGCATGCCAGTATCTTGTGCAAGTGGACATTACGTAGTGATCGGGCACAAAATGCTCGCTCTGAAGGCTTGAATCTTGTGCGTAACCGTAAAGGTCGTCTGCCTCATGTTGCTGTAGTCATCGGTGAGCCTACGCCTAGTCGTATTGCATCTATTGCTTTAGGCACTGGCGATATAGATTGTGTCTACCATTTCGCCTTGCCTGAGTTGCTCACTACCGTGAAAGCGTTAGGTTATAGCGATGCTGAGGAGTTGCTCAACACCATGATTGATGGCAAACGTCTGCGTGATATTGCTGATCTACCGCTGGATTTGGTGATTTGAGCATCGTCCACTAATGGTATTATACCAATTACGCTTGAAGTGTTCTCATTGAGGTGCTATGTTCGGCAATCGGCAATCTACAATCTACAATCTGAAATGGTATGACTCACAGCCCCGCCACTACCTGCACCCGGCTGATCACTCCTAGCACTAAGTTCGGGAAGATGCCCAAGATGATCAGTCCGGCTACCGCTAGGCTTACGCTGGCTGTGATCGCTGGGGGGGCGCGCAAGGGTTCATTGCTGATCGGGGCTTCGATGAACATGGCTTTTAAGAGCCGTAGGTAGTAGTAGAGGCTGATGACTGTGGTAATGACTGCGACGACCACGAGCCACTCTGCGCCCGCTTGCCAGCCTACCATGAAGATGTAGAATTTGGCGAAGAAGCCGGCCAAGGGTGGAATGCCGGCCAACGAAAGCACACAGAGCGTTAGTAGGGTCGCCAAGAGCAGGTTGCGCTGCGCGAGGCCGTTTAGGTCGGCGATCTCTTCGCCGCCCACGGTCAGCATCACCGCCGCCAATGCGCCAAATGCGCCCACGTTGGTCAAGCTGTAGACGACGAGATAGTAGAGTAGCGCTACAGTCCCCTGGTCGCGGTCGAAGCCATGCGGCGAGGCCCAGGCGATGAGGCCCAACAAGAGGAAGCCTGCATGCGCGATGCTCGACCATGCCAACAGCCGTTTGGCGTTGGTCTGTGGTAGCGCCGCAAGGTTGCCAATGATCAGCGTGAGGAGCGCCAAGAGCGCCAAGAGCGCCGTCCATCCGCCCAGTTCGCTGCCGAGCGTTGCGCTGCCCGTCAAGCCGGGGAAGGCGACCGTGAGCAAGCGGAAGAGCAGGATGAAGCCCGCTGCCTTTGAGGCGGTGGAGATGAAGGCTGTCACTGGCGTCGGTGCCCCTTGGTAGACATCGGGCGACCAGCCGTGGAAGGGGACTACCCCCACCTTGTAGCCCATTCCAACCACGATGAAGATCATCGCCAGCATCAAGAGGCCCGTGCCCGCCTCCGGGTTGATCCGCGCCAACTCTGCAATCCGCTGGAACTGGGTCAGGTCGTTGCCGCCCATGCCCCCCGCCGCACTCGCCGCAAAGCCATAAGCCAAACTCATGCCATAGAGCAGAATCCCCGACGAGATTGCCCCAAAGAGGAAATATTTCATCCCCGCTTCAGCCGAGCGGGTGTCGTTGCGGTAGTAGCCCGCCAGCACATAGAGCGGAATACTGGTCAATTCCACCGCCAGATAGGCTATGATCAACTCATTTGCCCCGGCCATCAGACACATGCCCAGGGTCGCAAAGATGATCATCGCATAGAATTCAGCCGGATTGGCCTGCGGCAGATAGTCCAGACAGAGCATACTGGTCAGAAACGCCGCCCCAATCAGCATCAGACGCGCCACCATGGTCAGGTGGTCGGTCGCAAAAACCCCAATAATCGGCGCTCCGCCCGGGCCACCCGCCTGCAAATTACGCACAATATTGATCAGATAGTTCAGCAACGGATTGGACGACTCAGCCGTCGCCGCGACCGCCGTACCCGGCACATACCCACTCTGCACCAGCGCAATCACAAAGATCAAGCCCAGACCAATCGTCGTCAGCGAAGCCGACGAGCGCGCCCGCTCCAGCCGGGCAGCCGGACTACGCCCCCATTTCTCAAAGATGTCGGATCCCAGCACCATAAAGGCCAGGAAGAGCAGCAAGATTTCTGGCAAAATGCGCGGGATGTCGGTAATTTGGAACACCATGAACCTCTTTGTTAGGGGTAGTACTACAATTGTAACGACAACTATGTGACATTTCCCAGCCAGCGAATGTCAATGACCCGATTTTTCACAGCATTGAATAGTCGTTCGTCGGCTGTCCAAAACTCACAGGATAGGCGCTGCGCCAATGCTATGTATTGGGTGTCATATGCACGAGGACGATTGAATGTTTCAGCCAAATCATATGCTGATTCTAATAATGCGCTATCTTCATACAATGCCACGGGATACGCTAATAGGCGTGCGAGCATTCTCCGTCCATGTTCATGTGTCAGTCGTTGTTGGTAGACTGCTTTTCGTGCAACTGCTGTGATTTCCGAACGAAACAAGCGCGGCGCTGTGAGATTGGCTCCTGTTGATGCCCATGCAGATAGCACCTGTTTTGCTTGCATGTGAAGCGGTTCATCCGATAGCCCAAATGCAATCAAGATGTTTGCATCAATGACGATGATCATTCGTCTTCACCATCACGCAGATCACGCAGCACACCAATTGCATCCACAGCACCAAACACCACTCCGCTTGTTTGTAGTTCTTCTCGCAACGCTCCCATGTCGCGGAACCACGCATCGTAATCAAACGCACTGGTATCAGATGCTTCTATCACATCCAACTCCTGCACAATCAGCCTTCGCACCCGCTTTTGGGCGTCTATGTCCAGTTGATGGAATTTCTCAATGATCTCGTGTTCTAGCGTACTCATCACATGCCTCCCGCCTCCTACCGTTCTGCCACCACAACCCCCGTCAACTGCGTCACCACTGGGCGGACACCCGTATCAATCACTTCGGTCAGGATCGCGGGGTAGATGCCTACGGCTACCAGGATTACCGCAAGGATGATTGCGCCACTATATTCCTGCCAGGTTAGTTTGGGCAGGCGGTGGAACTCTGGGTTTTTTACTTCGCCATCAAAGACGGCCCAGACGGCCCGCAGGATGTATGCACCTGTGATTGGAATTGAGATAGCGGCGAGGATGGCAATCAGCGGGTATTTTTCCCAGACGCCGATGAAGATGGTGAATTCGGCCCAGAATCCGGCCAGCCCCGGCATGCCCATTGAGGAGAGCCCGCCCAGAATGAACATCCAGGCCGCAAAGGGCATCACTTTGAGCAAGCCGCCCAGTTCAGGCAATTGACGCGTGTGGGTGCGCTCGTAGACCATGCGCCCCACGACGGCAAAGAAGAGGGCGGTCATGATGCCGTGGGCAAACATTTGCAGCACTGCGCCGGTCAGGGCAATTTGGGTGCCCGCCGCAAGCGCCATCATCACGAGGCCCATGTGGCTTACCGAGGAGTAGCCAATGATATACTTTGCATCCCGTTGCACCATGGCAATTGTTGCGCCATAGAGCACGTTGAGCAGCGTGAGGACCGCAAAGAAGGGCAGCCAAGCCTCAGCGCCCGTCGGCATGAGCCACATGGCCGCCCGCAGACAGCCGTAGGCCCCCAGTTTCATCAGCACCCCGGCGTGCAACATACTCACCGCTGTGGGCGCGGCCACGTGGCCAGTGGGGCTCCAGGTGTGGAAGGGGAACATACCGGCTAGGATCGCAAAGCCGATGAAGAGCATCGGGAAGAAGATGCGTTGCAGATGGCCCGCTAGGGTCACATGTTCGGCCAGCACAAGCATATCGAAGGTACGTAGCCCCGAGCCAAAGTAGAGCGCCAGCATCGCAATGATCACCAAGGCACTCCCCGCCATCAGGAAGAGCGTCAGTTTCATCGCGCCATACTCTTTGCGCGTACTGCCCCAAATCCCGATCAGCAGGTACATCGGCAGTACGGCCAGTTCGTAGAAGACAAAGAAGAGGAAGAGATCGAGCGCCACAAAGACGCCATAGACCCCTGTGGTGAGCAGCAGCAGCAGCACCCAATACTCTTTGGTGCGCCGCTCAATATTCCAACTCATCAACGCGCCGGTGAAGATCACCACCCCATTGAGCACCAGCATCGGCAGACTAATGCCATCCACCCCGAGCAGGTAGCTAATCCCCAACTGCGGCATCCAATCCAGTCGCTCAACAAACTGGAAGCCCGCTTGTACCGGATCATACGCCAGGAACACCAGCAGCGACAGGATCAACGAAATCAGCGAAAAGCTTGCACCAACCCAGCGCATCGCCTCCTGCTGCTTCGCCGGAATCAGCGCAATGATCACCGCTGGCACAACCATGCTCAGCCAGATCAGGCTCAACCAAGGAATGTCGGGCGAAAGATTGAAAAGACCCATGAGCTTCCTATGTTAGAAACATTGCGCCTTTGCGCCTTTGCGTAGAGTTTCAGCACACTTTACCGTTTGATCTCCGACGGAGTGCCGACTTTAGTCGGCTGAGTTTGCGTAGGGTTTCAGCACACTTTACCGTTTGATCTCCGACGGAGTGCCGACTTTAGTCGGCTGAAGTCGTAGGTCGCCATTGGATGCCGACTAAAGTCGGCACTCCAACGGTAAAGTAGGTCGCCATTGGATGCCGACTAAAGTCGGCACTCCAACGGTAAAGCTGAAAGGCCGTTTCTGAAACCATCCCTTGCATCAAAAAACCTATCCTACCCCAGGAGACAACCTGTTCCTCTGTTCCCCTGTTCCCCTGTTCCTCTGTTCTTCATAGTTACGTCAAAATATGCTGAAACACCGCCACCAACTCCGTCGCCGCCGCGTTCGCCATGCCCATAAGCGGGGCCGGGTAGACCCCCAGGATCAGCAGGAGTGCCAGAATGGGCAGCATGGTGCCCAATTCCAGTGGGCGGAGATCGGGCATGGTGCGCCACTCTTCGTTCAGCGGCCCCAGGAAGAGGCGCTGGAACATCAACAGCAGTGCGAGGGCGGTCACCACGAGGCCAATCGTCGCCAGGGCGGTAAAGAGCGGCAGGGTGGCCCACGCCCCCCGGAAGATGAAGAACTCGCCGACGAACCCGGCCAGCCCTGGCAAGCCCAGGTTAGCAAACATGGCCGCGCCCATTACCCCAGCGAACGTTGGGGCGACCACGCGCAACCCACCGAAGTCGCTCAGGCTCCAGCTACCCGTGCGTGCATAGAGCGCCCCCGCCAGGTAGAAGAGCGCCCCAGTGCTAAGCCCGTGGGCCACCAGTTGCATCATCGCGCCATTGAGCGCAATGGCGCGGCTATCCTGCGTAGCCCCGCCGGGCAACGCTGCCGCTGCCGCAATTGCCAGCATCACATAGCCCATGTGGTTGATCGAGGTATAGGCAATCAGCCGTTTGATGTCGCCGCCAATATTGGCCAACGCCCCAAACGCCCCGGCCACAATCCCCACCAGCGCAAGGCCACCCATCACCGGCGCGAAATACTGGCTCGCATCGGGCACCAAGGGCAGCATCAGGCGCAACATGCCATAGGCACCCATTTTGCTCATCACCGCACTAAGCAGAATACTGCCCGCAATCGGCGCTTCGCAATAGGCATCGGGCAGCCACGTATGGAACGGCCAGACCGCCAGTTTCACCGCGAAGGCAATGAAGATCGCCCAGAACGCGATGCTCGTATAGAGCAACGGGTAGCGCCCCAACACGTTGGTCACCCCCAAATGCTCCATATAGCCAAAGAGAATCTCGCGCAGGTTGCCCGTGACCCCTTCAACCGGCAGGCCACGCCCCACCCGGCCCAGATCAATCAGGTCAAAGGTCGGCACACCCACCTGGCGCATCGCCAAATAGATCACCTGGAAGAGCAGCAGCAGCCCCACCGAACCAGCCATCGTATAGACAAAGAACTTAAATGCGGCATAGTGCCGGTTCTCGCGCCCCCAACTTTGGATCAGGAAATAGGCCGGAACAAGGCTAAATTCCCAGAAGATAAAGAAGAAGAAGAAATCGAGCGCCAAAAAGAAACCGAGCATCGCCGTTTGCAGCATCAGCAAGAGCGCATAGTGAACCTTAACGCGCTCGCGTATATCCCACGAGGCCAACGCCGCTACGGGGGCCATCACCACCGTCAGCAGCACCAGCGGCAAGCTCAAGCCATCCACACCGAGAAAATAATCCACCCGAATCGCATTGATCCAAGGGAACTTCTCGACCAACTGCACCACCCCCTGACCTGCTGCGGTCAGGCTGGGATCGAAGCGCGCCCAGACAAGCGCAGCCAGCGCGAGCGGCACCCCCATCCATGCCGTCACGCCCAAGCGCACAACGCGATCATCGAGGCGCAGCAGAGCCGCCAAGCCCACCAACAGCACCCCCACCAACGGCGACAACAAGAGCAGTGTCAGCCAAGGGATGCCATCCGGTGCGGCCATCAGGTAGTTGGGAAGATCCATGAGCTAGTTCCATGATAAGGCGGTAATCTTGCATCCTGGCTCTCAGGTAGAGAGTTTTTGAAGAGATACAGAGGTTTTTTCACCACAGAGACACAGAGAACACAGAGAGAGATGTTATGGTAAAGCAATCACCGTGTAGACACCTCCCGACCTCAAAACCTCTGTGTCCTCGGTGCCTCTGTGGTGAACATCTCTGTACCTCACCCAAAAGTTCCCCGCATCCCTCAAAGCACATACAACCAGAGCAACGCCAACACCAACGCCCCACCAAAAACATAGACCAAATAGTCTTGGGCTTTGCCCGTCTGAATGCGGCGGGTACGCTTACCAGTGGCTACGGTTCCGTCGGCTACCGCATCGGGGCCATCATTGAAGAGTGTATCGTCTACAATGAAATTGACCTTGCCGACGCCCATGGTGACAGAGCCAACCCCATTCACGATGCGATCAACTACGTTGCGATCAAGCCAAGCCCATGCCAGCGCGAGCAGCGCCGTGGTGCGGATGACCGTCGCCTGGTAGAGTTCATCAATGCGATACTTCTCGTGCAGCAGCTTAAAGAGCGCCGGGGCACGCAGATCGAGCGGATCGCGTTCATCGGCGCGGCTAAAAGCCTTGCTGTAGAGCGCCCAGCCCGCTGCGATGCCGCCAAAGGCGATCAGCAGCGAAATGCCCGCAACTAGGAAGCTAAAGGCTACCGCCTTCTGCCCCCAAATATCACTCAACCAATGGCCGATTGGCCCCCCAAAGGGCAGATTGAACATACCCGCTGTTACGGCAAAGCTGGCCAAGATCACCAGTGGCGCAATCATGCGCGGATCTTCGTGCCAGTGTGCGCCGGTGTTCATATGGCCATGGCCGTGATCATCATGCTCGTGGCCATGGTCAGCGTGGCCGTGGGCGTGATGGCTGTGCGCCGCACGCTCAGGATTCTGGTAGACCACCGGCGTATCGCCGCGATATGCACCAAAGAAGACCAGATACCACTGGCGTGTCATGTAGAAAGCGGTGAGGAAAGCGGCCAGCGCCAGCACCGTAAAGACCACCCAATGGCCACCTTTGAAGGCATCGGCCAGAATCTCGTCCTTACTCCAGAAACCAGCGAAGGGCACCACCCCAGCCAGCGCCAAAAAGCCCATCGTATAGGTCCAGAAGGTCCAAGGCAGGCGCGTGCGTAGTCCCCCCATATTACGAATATCCTGCGCCGTCTGCTGGGCGGCATACTCATCCTTATGGTGCAACGCGGCAATCTTCGGGGTCGCCTCCATCGCGTGGATGATCGAACCGGAACCGAGGAAGAGGAGTGCCTTAAAGAAGGCGTGGGTCAGCAGGTGGAACATACCGGCCACCCAGCCGCCGATGCCCAAGACCGCCACCATAAAGCCTAGTTGCGAGAGGGTCGAGTAGGCGAGGATGCGCTTAATATCGTACTGCGCCACGGCAATCGTCGCCGCAAAGAGCGCGGTGAAGGCACCGATGATCGAGACAACGAGCAGGGCCGTACCATCATCAGCAGTGAAGATGGGGAAGGTACGGGCAACGAGGAAGACCCCCGCCGAGACCATGGTTGCCGCGTGGATCAATGCCGAAACGGGGGTTGGCCCCTCCATCGCATCGGGCAACCAGACGTGCAGCGGAAACTGGGCGCTCTTGCCGACGGTACCCGCAAAGATCAGCAGCGCAATCACCGTCGCGTGGCTCAGACCCAAAAAGCCCGTCTCGCTCCCAAGGCGCTGGAGTAACTCAGGATCAAAGATTTCACCGGGGCCATTGCCAAAGGCAAGGCTGCCCGCCTGGGTATAGAGATAGACGAGACCAAGGAGCAGCAGCACATCACCGATGCGCGTAGTAATAAACGCCTTCACCGCCGCCCGATAGGCTTGGGGCCGCTCATAGAGGAAGCCAATCAACAGATAGGAGCAGAGGCCCATCACCTCCCAAGCCATAAAGAAGAGCAGCAGATTATCGGCCATGCTCATCAGCAGCATCGCCGCCGTAAAGAGCGAAATAAAGCTAAAGAAGCGGCTCTGGCGCGGATTGGCCGCCATATAACCCAGGCTAAAGAGGTGGATACAGAAGGAGGTGATCGTCACCATGGCCAGCAACGCTGCTACCGGCGTATCCACATAGAAACCCATGCTGAAGACGCTGTCGCCCATTGGTGCCCAGGCAAACCGCTGCACCAGATTGGGTTCTGGGAACTGGAAGGGCTGCGCGTATGCCTCAGCGTTCCCATCGGCGGGCGAAGCCACCTCAAGCTGCCCCACCTGCCCTTGGTAGAGCGTATGGCCCTGGGCACTCGCCGCGAGCAAGCCAACCGCCAGCAGCGCCGCCACCCCCATCAGCACAATTGCCGTCCAGCCGCTCGCCGCCTTACTCTGGCGCAGCGGCGTAAAGGTAATCAAGGCGCACCCCAAGAGCGGCAGAACGGGGATAAGCCATGCGTATTGGAGGAAAAAGGCCATTGGGTACTCCAGCAGGGATGTTAGGATGCGGGATGCGGGATGCGAGGATGCGGGATGCGGGATGCGAGGATGCGGGATTACCGCTGCTTCGCCTCATCGCTGCTTCGCCTCATCGCCTCACCCCTTCATCGAATCAACATTATCCACATTCGAGGTCAACCATGTGCGATAGACCGCAATAATCAAAGCCAAACCGACCGCCGCCTCAGCAGCAGCCACCGTAATGATAAAGATCACAAAGGTCAGCCCCCCGGTAAACCCCGGCTCCAAATAGCGCCAGAAGGCCACCAGATTGATATTGACCGCATTGAGCATCAACTCAACGCCAATCAGCACCCCAACCATACTGCGGCGGGCCAGGGCACCAAACAGGCCAATGCAGAAGAGGGTGGCAGCGACAACCAGAACAGCTTCAAGGGGAATGGCTTGGGTCATGGGTTTACCCTGAGAACAGAGGAACGGAGGAACAGGGGAACAGGGGAACGGAGGAACGAAGGAACAGGGGAACGGAAGAACAGCAGAACAGAGGAACGGAGGAACGAAGGAACAGGGGAACGTCTATGGGTTTTCATCTGTTCTCCTGCTCTTCTGTTCCTCTGTTCTTCTGAGGAACAGGGGAACGTCTATGGGTTTTCATCTGTTCTCCTGCTCTTCTGTTCCTCTGTTCTTCTGAGGAACAGAGGAACAGGGGAACGTCTATGGGTTTTCATCTGTTCTCCTGCTCTTCTGTTCCTCTGTTCTTCTTCTGCTCCCGCAACGCATGCTCCTCCGCCAAGGTTAAGACGCGGCGGCGGCGGGCGCGTTCTTCAAAAGCAATCACAATAGCGCCAATCAGGGCCATCGTGAGCAGCACACCAGTCACTTGGAAGTGGAGCAGATAGACAAAGACAAAATCGCGGCCCAACTCAGCGGCACCAGCCAGTGGTTCGGCAGGCAGGTCACTCCCTTCAGCGATCACCGGCGGGGGCACATTCCAGTTATGACTGAGCAGCGTCGGCACCAACACCGTAGCAAAGAGCGCCACACAGATCGCAATCGTGACCCAGAGGCGCCACCCTGTCACCAAATGGCGCGCACCCTCAATCTGACGGGTGAGCATGATCGCAAAAAGGATCAGGATCGAAACCGCACCCACATAGATCAGCACCTGCACCACAGCGATAAATTCCGCCTCAAGCAGCAGGTAGAGCGCCCCAACGCCAAAGAAGCATGCGATCAGCCAGAGGGCCGCGTGAATAATATTGCGTACTGTCACCGCCATCATCGCCGCACCGACAATGAGGGCCGAAAGAAGACCAAAAATGACCTGGATCAGGATATTCATAGGCTCATCACCGCGACATGGCGGCCAGATCGCGTAACTCCTCCAATTCGAGTCTACTCCGCGCAGCCTGCGAGGCTGCGTAGATACGCGCCATCATAATATAGGTTGCCAGATTGATGATCAGGGTCAGCGCAAAGGCCACACCCCAGCGCACGCCTGCCGACCAGCCCTCAATGAAGGCCAAGCCCTCCGCCGCGCCCCAGCGGGTCAGCCCCACCCAGATCGCCGCACTGAGCATATTGACCAGCGTGAGCGGAATGAGAAACTTCCAACCAAAGTCCATCAGTTGGTCAACACGCAGACGCGGATAGGCGCCACGAATCCAGATCATCACAAAGAAGAAGAAGTAGGTCTTGGCGAGGAAGTAGAAGACCCCCAGCACGCCGGCCAGCACATTGAAGAGCCACATGCCTTCAGGGTTAGCGGGCGAAATGGCTTGGCTATAGAGCCAATTGACCCCCGGCCCCTGCCAGCCCCCAAAGAAGATAATCGCGGTCATGCCACAGAGCAAGAAGTTGAGCACATACTGAGCCAGGTAGAAGAGGCCAAACTTCATGCCACTATACTCGGTCATATAGCCAGCGACAATCTCGGAGTCGGCTTCGGGAATATCAAAGGGCGTGCGTTCACCCTCAGCCAGCGCAGCGATAAAGAAGCAGAAGAAGGCCAAAAAACCCACCGGCGTAAAGATGAACCAACCCAAGCCCCAATCGGGCACACCGGGCAGATCAACGCTATTGATAAAGAGGCCCGCCTGGGCATCAATGATACTCACAATCGAGAGCGTGCCGGTAATCATCACAATCGCGAGCAGGCTCAAGATCGCCGGAATCTCATAGCTCACCATCTGGGCCACAGAACGCATTGCGCCAAGCAGGGCAAACTTATTATTGGAGGCCCAGCCGGCCATCATGAGGCCAACCGCACTGATCGAAGAGATAGCAAAGAAGAAGAGCAGCCCCACATTGAGGTCAACCGGCACCATGCCCGGCCCCCAGGGCACCACCGCAAACATAAACATCGTTGGTGCCACCACCACACAAGGGGCAATCAGGTGTACCCAGCGGTCAGCCGCCTTCGGCACAATATCCTCTTTGGTAAACATCTTGACCCCATCGGCTATCGGCTGAAAGATACCCTCGGGGCCGACGCGATTAGGCCCAACGCGATCCTGCATGCGCGCAATCGCCCGCCGCTCATAGTAGGTCAAAAAGAGCATCTGGAAAGGCGCAACCGCAAAGAGGATCGCAGCCACCGCCGCATGACCGATGAGACTGATCAACCATGTCGGCCAGTTGAAGCCAAAGACCACGTTGATCAGGTTGTAGAGCATATCGTACATAGAGTTAGGAAATAGAAAATTAGGATATTAGGAAATAGGATGCGGTAATAAACATAATTCCTGTCCGCCCATGAAAGCCGGTGGATAAGGGCCATCCAAGGCATTCCAACAATACTATTCGTCTTCAGACGCCTTCTTCGCTGCATTCTTAGCGCGAATCGCGGCGAGGCGAGCAGCTTTATCGTCGGCAGGTGGTGCGGTCTCGGCTTCGGCAGCGGGCGCAGCGCCTTCAGCCGCCTTCTTCGCCGCATTTTTGGCGCGAATGGCAGCAAGTTTAGCCGCTTTATCATCGGCAGGGGGCGCGGTCTCGGCTTCGGCAGTGGGCGCAGCATCTTCAGCCGCTTTTTTTGCTGCATTTTTGGCGCGAATGGCAGCAAGTTTAGCCGCTTTATCATCGGCGGGCGGAGCGGACTCAGGGGGGGGCGGGGTTTCGCCTTTGGCCGCCGCATTCTTGGCGCGGATGGCGGCCAATTTGGCCGCTTTGGCCTCGGCGGGCGACATGCCTTCTGTAGCAGGCGGGGCAGCTTCAGGCGGCGCGGTTTGGCCTTTGGCGGCGGCGTTTTTGGCCTTGATCGCCGCCAATTTGGCCGCCTTCTCTTCGGGGCTGAGCTTACGTGCTTCGCCGGGGGCGGCTGCGGGCGCTGCGGCAGGCGGGGGCGCGGCAGCCGCCTGCGCGGCCAATTCACGCCGCCGCGCTTCGATCTTCTCGGTGAGCTGCGGGGCCAGACCGATCACATCGGGGCGGCGCTTCACGCTCCCCTCAAGCTTCTTCATCGCGCCGGCCTCGGCTGCGGCCCAGAAGCTGGGCGCAAGCTGCTGGTAGTAGCTAATCGGGCGCAACAGAGCTTGTTTATGCGTCGTTAACCCGGGATGATCAGCGGTTGAAAGCTCAAAGTTGTGATCCATCTTAATAGCATCGAAGGGGCAAACCTCGGCGCAAAAGCCACAACTCATGCACGCATCATACTCGATGATAAACTCAGCCACTGCTGGTACCGGCTTCCCCGTTGTAGGATCCTTCGCCTGGGTCATGTGAATAACCTGAGGCGGACAGATGCGCTGACACTGGAAGCACGATGTACACAACTCGTGACCGCTCTCATCATCGTAGAGCAGAATGGGCATATTGCGATAGGCTTCGGGAAGTTTGGGTTGCTGATCGGGATATTCCTCGGTGAAAGTGCCATGAATATCGCTAAAATCACGGTTTTTGCGAAACGACTCGCGCCAATGCGTCCAGATGACGGCCAAGCCGTCGAGCATTGCACCCCCAGGCAGGAGGCGCTGCTTACGGGCACCACGGGTAACTGCAACGATGTTTCCACGATCTATCTGGATGGCCATGATTCTGTGTATTTCTAGCAAGAAAGAACAGATGAACAAACGAACAAATGAACAAACGAACAAACGAACAAATGAACAAATGAACAAATGAACAAATGAACAAATGAACAAATGAACAAATGAACAAACGAACAAATGAACAAACGAACAAATGAACAAACGAACAAATGAACAAACGAACAAATGAACAAACGAACAAATGAACAAACGAACAGACACCAAACTATAGGATTTTTTCTGTTTTCCTGTTCTTCTGTTCTCCTGTTCTCCTGTTCTTCCGTTCTTCCGTTCCTCTGTTCTCCTCCGCTACCGATCAACCTCACCCATCACAATATCAATACTCCCCAAAATCACGACCACATCAGCGACCTTATAGCCACGGCACATATCGCCCAGGGGGGTAAGGTTGATGAAGGAGGGGGCGCGGATTTTGTAGCGATAGGGTTTTGTGCTACCGTCACTGACCAGATAGAAGCCCAATTCGCCCTTGGGCGATTCAATGCGGGCATAGACATCACCCACGGGGGGGCGCACATTCTGGCGCGCTTTGGGGTTGATGTGGCCGCCCTGGGCATCGGGCAACTGTTCGAGAACCTGTTCGATGATCCGCTTACTCTGGCGCATCTCCTCAACGCGCACCAAGAAGCGATCATAGACATCGCCCACCGTCCCAATCGGCACATCAAAATCAAAGCGGTCGTAGATGCTATAGGGTTCAGCCTTACGCACATCGTAGGCGATCCCAGAGCCACGCAGTACCGGGCCGGTGACGCTGTAGGCGAGGGCGAGATCGGGGGGCAGGATGCCGATGCCCTCGGCGCGCTGCATCAGAATCTCATTATCGCGCAGCAAGCGCTCCATTTCGTCTACGAAGGCGGGCATCGCACGGAGCAGATCCTTGAGGCGCGGCATAAAATCGGGCGGCAGATCGCGGGCCACCCCGCCGAAGCGGAAATAGTTGCACATCAAGCGCGCACCAGAGGCCGACTCAAAGAGATCAAGAATCTTCTCGCGCTCGCGCATCCCAAAGGCCAACTGGGTCTGCCACATCCCCATATCATTGATCAGAAAACCCAAGGCCCCGGCATGATTGAGAATGCGGGTCAACTCAACCATCAGCACGCGGATATACTCAGCGCGTTCGGGAACCTCAATGCCCACCAACTTCTCGACCGCCATCGCATAGGCTTGATTATTGGCCATCGAATTAAAATAATCAAGGCGGTCGGTATAGGGCATATTCTGCAGGTAGGTATTCTGCTCGGCAATCTGTTCGTGGTTGCGGTGCAAGTAGCCGAAGACCGGCTTGAGATCGATAATCGTCTCACCGTCAACGGTGACAAGCATACGAAACACGCCGTGGGTGGACGGGTGTTGCGGGCCGATATTGATCTGGAGCTCTTCGGTCTTTAGCATACTGCTTCGCTGTGGCTAACTGAGAGGATATGAGAGAACCGGGTTCTCTCATGCTCACTTACTCATCCTCACCAATATACTTATCACCCTGTTTAGGAAAATCTTTACGCATCGGAAAACCCTCAAACTCATCCCAAAGATAGATGCGGCGCAAGAAGGGGTGATCGGTAAAGATAATCCCATAGAGGTCAAAGGCTTCACGTTCGTGGAAATTAGCCCCAGGCCAGACCGGGGTCAAGGCCGGAACTTCAGGGGTATCACGGGGAACCCGGATTTTAAGCACGAGGGCAGGGCCGCCTTCCACATGGTAGAAGCGGTAGCCCAACTCAAAGAGATCATCAGCGATATAGTCTACAACCGCAATATCGGAGAGATAGGCATAGCCAAGTGTATCGCGCAGATAGAGGGCAGCAGCAATAAGGTGTTCAGGGGCGATGAGGGTATCATCGGTCACAAAACCAGTTGTTTTGGCCCCGTGGGCCGCTTTGACCTTGAGCGGAGCGGGCTCAACGAGCGCATCCGGCAGATCATTCTGCATCCGTTCACGCAATGCTGCGGCATCAAGCCTTGTCATCACCCACCTCATCGCGCTTCAGATCATTGGCGGCAATTTCGGGGGCGATGCCACGCGCCTTGAGGGCATGCTCCAACTCCACCGTAGCGTCCATAATCGGGAAGTGGCGCACAATCTCAGGATGCTCAATCTGGCCCGTCTTGATCTCACCAAACTCGGGGGCACTATAGGGACTCAGGAGGGGCAGGCCACCCACCGGATCGATCAGCGCCCCATCAACCTCAAGCCCCTTCGCGCCAAAGGTGGGCACCGGGAAATCGCTGGTTTGGGGCTTATCGCCCGCACCATACCAACGCACGCGCCCAAGCTTCTGGCGATCAATCTGGTCTTGGAGCGTCATCAGGGCATGGAGCAACGCTTCGGGGCGGGGGGGGCACCCGGGGACATAGACATCCACCGGGATGAGCAGGTCAATCCCGCGCAGCACATTGTAGCCATCGCGGAACGGGCCACCGGAGGTAGCACAAGCCCCCATCGAAATGACATAGCGCGGCTCGGCCATCTGGTTATAGAGACGCACCACCTGGGGGGCCATCTTCTTCGTGACCGTACCAGCCACAATCATCAGATCGGCTTGGCGCGGCGAAGCGCGGAAAAGTTCAGCCCCAAAGCGGGCAACATCATAGCGACTCAGGCCAAAGGCCATCATCTCAATCGCGCAGCAGGCCAAACCAAACGCCATCGGCCAGATCGAAGAGCGCCGCCCCCAGTTGTAGAAGCGATTGAGCGTAGACAGGAAAACACCCTGTCGTTCTAGATCAAGCTGGATCTCTTGCTCATCAGGCATGGGAGATCAATTTCCAGGGGCGGGCTCGACGCAAAGCCGAGTTCCGGCCCGCTACACCCACTCAAGGGCGCCCTTGCGCCACTCGTAGACGAGGCCAGCAAACAGCATGAGCAGAAAGACCGTGGCGGCGGTAAAGCCATAGAGCCCCAACTGGTTAAACGCCACAGCCCAGGGGTAGAGTAAGACCACCTCAATATCAAAGATCACAAACGCAAGCGCATAGAGGTAGTACTGCACCTTAAACTGCATGCGCATATCGCCCATAGCCTCTAGGCCACACTCATAGGTAGACTGCTTGATCGGCGTGGGGCGTTTTGGGCGCAGCAGGAAGGCGAGTACCAGCGGTGCAAGCGGAAAGCTCACGGCTGCAACAAAGAAGATGCCAATAAAGGCGTAGTTCGCAAGCATTGCGCTCCTCGTGGCTATGATCTCTTGCAGTTTGGACAATCGGCAGTATAGCACAATTTTGGCATGCTTGATGCGTATGCTCAGCCCCTTCGCTTGACGAAATCCCCTGATAGGAGTATAGTACCCTAGTAGTTCTAGTATGAACTACTGAGATACAGACTGTTTATTACCATGAAAATACTTGATCAACTCGCAGCTCTTGGAATGACCGAATATGAGGCGAAAGTCTATTTAACGCTGCTGAGTGAAAATCCGGCTACCGGCTATCAGATTAGCAAACATTCAGGTGTACCGCGCTCGATGGTGTACGAGGCGTTGGGGCGTTTGGAGGCGCGTGGTGCGGCGCTCAAATCTGAGGAAGAGAAGGCGACCCTCTATCGTCCTGTTTCGCCGGTGCTCTTGCTCGACCGCTACGAGCGTGAGGCGCGTGAGCGGGTAGCGGCGTTGCGTAGCGATCTGTTGCCGCTGTATCACCATGAGAAGACGGGACGGCTCTGGAACTTTAGTGGCCGCAGGGAAGCCTTGGCCTACGCTGGCGACCTGATTGATGCCGCTCAACGCGAGCTCATGCTGGTCTTTGCCGATGCCGATATTGTGGCGCTGCGGCAACGGCTTGAGAGCGCCCACGAGCGCGGCGTGGCGCTGGGCGTAATTCTCACGGGTGACACCGCTTTTGAGCTTGGTCAAGTGGTACGCCATCCCAAGCGCGAAACGGAACTGCACCGCATGCAAGAGACGCTCATTGTAGTTGCCGATGAGAGCGAGTTCCTGATCGCAAGTGGCCATACGGTCACGTCAGCAACCGTGACCACCAACCCCAACATGGTACTCATTGCCCGCCAATTCATTTGGATGGAGTTGTTTGCCCAGCGCATCTTTGCCCGCCTAGAGCCAGAGATGCTGGCGCAACTCTCGCCTGAGGATCGCCAAGTGCTGCGTTAGGCTATAGTCTTTCAGATAATGTTTCTGGAACCTCAAGGATCGTGGGAGGGGTTCGGGGAGGGCTTCG
>NZ_NQWI01000016.1 GCF_002532535.1 Candidatus Viridilinea mediisalina | reverse complement strand
CCCGCGTCTCTGCGGTAAGCTCGGTAGCAAAGATATTGGCGCAGCGCTTAGCGACCGGAAACCCAGGGCGCACATAGGGCACCACGATCAGCGCATCACCATAAATCTCGCGGATACGCTCGCTGCCCCCAGGCGTATTGGTGATCGCCAAGACCGCGTCGGCGTGGCTGTGCAAGACATACTTGGCCGGCAGGAGCGCATGGAGCATCGCCTCCACCGAAACCGGCGGCGCCGAAGCATCCACGACACTGCCGCGCAACTCATTCAGCCACTGCTGATCGGAGAGCGTCGCCAGCGTCGTCAAGCGCCGCAGATAGTCCAGCCGTACCGGAGCAAAATCCTTCGCCTCCACGGTGGCCAGATCGGAACCACTGCCCTTCACATAGAGCAACGTCTGTGGCTGGCCAAAGATATCGGGCTGCTCGATCTTCACCGACGTATTGCCCCCGCCATGCAAGACAAGGGCCGGGTCGGCACCGAGCAGCCGCGAGGCATACACACACTGGGCGAGGTCACCGGCGAACGCAGCCGCCGTCGCATGATTCCATTGGTTTTGCATAAAAATACTTTCTTGCTTGCGCTGTGGCGACTTCGTCGCCACAGCGCAAGCAAAAAGCGGGTTTGGGGCGCAGCCCCAAACACCCAGAAACACCTTCGGGGGCGGCTATGCCGCCCCCGAAGCGTGAGACAAGAAACTATCGAGCGGCAGCCTTAGAAACTGTCTGAAAAGCTGGGGGACACACGCTGGAGTGCCGGCTTTAGCCGGCTAAAGCCGGCACTCCAACGCCAACCCATAGACTCTTCAGACAGCCTCTTACGCCGCAACGCCCTCGCTCTTGACCGTCTGGTAGAGATCGTTGGCCTGGGCGGGGGTCAGTTTCTCGTGGATGAGCGCCTGGAGACCACGCGCCGCCGCGACGGGGTGCGGATCCTGCCAGACATTGCGCCCCAAATTGACGCCGATAGCGCCGCGCTCTAGCCCATCATAGACAAACTCATAGACTTCGAGAATGGTATCGCACTTGGGGCCACCGGCAATCACCACCGGCACCGGGCAGGTCTCGGCCACCTTGTGGAAATCCTCACACCAATAGGTCTTGACCGCCGTAGCCCCCAACTCGGCAGCGATACGGCAGCAGAGCGAGAGGTAACGCGCATCGCGCTTCTCAAGTTCCTTCCCCACAGCGGTAACAGCCATGGTGGGAATACCATAGGGCTCACAGGCATTGATCAAATTGGAGAGATTGCTCAAGGTCTGGAACTCATAATCCGAGCCAATAAAGACCGAGAGACCAACAGCGGCAGCATTGAGGCGAAGCACCTCATCAATCGAGACCGTCACCGCCTCCTGGGCCAGATCGCCACCGATGACGCTGCTGCCACCCGAAACACGCAGAATGATCGGCACCTTCGTATTAGGATCAATGCTGGCACGCAGCACACCACGGGTCAAAAAGAGCGCATCGGCAAAGGGCAGCAACGGTGTAACCATCTCGGCAGGCTTCTCTAGGCAGCGAGTTGGCCCCAAGAAATAGCCGTGGTCCATCGCGAGAAAAAAGCAGCGTCCGTTCTTGGTAATCTGAGCCCAACGGTTCTGTTTGCCCCAATCCATAGTCACAAGCTCCTCAGTATTGCGTATATGTCATAAAGATGACGACATGGTAAGAAACGTGAACATTATAAACTCTCACGGGCGGGTGTCAACTACTTGGATGCGGGCATTCATATGCGCATGCAGCGCCTGACCAATCTCAGCAACCTCACCCTGTGGACTAACCAGCGAAAAGGCCCAACGCAGCACAAAATAACTATTACGGCGAGGGGTCGGATTCTGGCGCACCGCGAGGTTGCCAAAGAGCCGTTCAAACTCCGTGGCCTTGGCGAGATCGTAATAATTCTCCAACAACGAAGGCCGATTGTACCAGAAAAACGCTACGGTGCATACGCACCGTAGCGTCTAACAAGAGACTAGAGTCGCCTGCGGCTTAGCGCACAACTAAGGGCAGGGCAACCATAAAGATCTCATCGACCACACGAATATTGAGGCTGATGGACACATTAGACAAGCCTTCGGCCTGAAGTTCAATATTCTTGGTATAGGTACCAGACGGTTGGGCACAACCATCCACATCAACCCGCAGGCGGCTATTACCCTCCTTCACAGGAGTAATCAGGTTTGTCGCAGGGTTCACTGAAGCTACCCGCCAATCAACCGCACGTGTATCAGTAAAAGAAATATCAAAGGTGATGCTGCGTGGGCGCTCACAGCTCACAAGGACGTGCGATTCTTGAGGAGACACCGCCATTGAAGGGGTAGAAAACATGCCACTAGCATGGGCATCGCGGCGGAACTGAGGCCATGGGGCGCTATAGGGTGCATGCGGGCCGGGAGAGCTATTGAGGCGATCAGCAAAGTCAGTCCAGGCGTAGAGGTGGCCATGGGAGGAATTAAAACTATGACTCCCACCAATGACAACCTCTAATTTACCATTGCCTGTCAGATCGCCAATTGCAGGTGTTGACTTGAGTGTATACCATGCAAATAGTGATGGTTGTGAAGCACAACCTGGCCCCTGACACGTCAATGGATTACCAGTTGTACCTTCAAGAATATGCACAGACCAGAAATTGGCTGCGACAACCTCAAGTGAACCATTACCATCAAGATCCGCTATGACAACTGATTGACGATCGCCCCCATGAGGATCATTTGAACCAGAGTTAGGATCACGCAGAATGGTTTGCCATTTTGGGTTAGGATTGGTGGGATCCCATGCGACGACTCGACTAAAGCCATCCCCACCAATCTCAGGTGCCCCACTCACGGTAGCAACAATCTCAAGGCGACCATTGCCATTAAGATCAGCGACAGCAGGCGAAGACTGGACACAAGCGGGGGCACTCAACGTCTGCAGTATCGCACCATCCGCAGGCCGAATAATTTGAATCCAGCGACCTCGCTTATCGTTGCTATCTTCTGGAAAGAAGCAGCCAGAACCAACAGCAATTTCAAGCCCGGGATTATCAGGCAGAAGATCCGCAGCTAATGGTGATGAATAGAGCACCTGATCGAAAGAGGTTCGCCAAATAAAGCCGGTCTGAAACGGAATACGCCCACCCTCAACCGGCGTCGTTTTAAATGCTTGCAGATAGCCACCATCATGAGTAGGGGGAATCACATGGGGATTAGCAGAGATGTCAGTTGCAACGATGAGTTCAAGTTCAGGATCATCGTCAATGTTCATGAAGAGCGGTGTAGACCAGACCGTATCAGCGGCGTGGTAGTACCAGCGTAGCGATCCATCAGCATTGAGCAGGTAAACATTACGATCAAGCCCACCAAAAGCAATTTCGAGCTTACCATCACCATTGCTATCGGCAAGCGCAGGTGCGGTGATTACACCATAGAGTGCTTCAGGTCCATCAAGGCTTGTTGCATCAAAATCACGCTGGCTAAAATTCCAAAGCATGTGTCCATCTGTTCCTCGATAGACCACGATCCCACCATCACAGGCCCGATTGGTGTTTTGGAGTGTACCATAGCCAATCAGCACATAGGGGACACCATCACCAAAGAGTTCGCCGACGGTCGGGCTACCATAGATCAGACTTTGAATTGGATGCCCATTGATATCAGTAGATGCACAACCCGCAATGGGTACAGTCTGTGTCCAAAGTAGTTGACCATTCGCACGATAGACATAGACCCGACCATCTACTCCTGCAACGACAACTTCACGACCATTATCAAGGTTCCCATCAACATCAGCAATCACCGGCGCACCGAAAAGAATCGGAGCACCTTGAAGAACGAGACCATGCTGCTGTGGAGTATCATCAGCATACCGGGGTGAATGCGTAAATCCAGGTACAGGTGGAGGTTGATCCCTAGCTCCGGCAGCTACAAATTCAGGGATCAATAAAGCGCTTATAGCAAGAATGAGAAAGCAGGCGAGCATGTGGACAATACGTGATTTGGATGAGCGCATCAATTCATCTCCATTTCATAACAATGTAGATTGCAGCACACGTCTAAAGATACTCGAAAAAGGGGGGGATTGCAAATCGTATCCCAACGTAAAGATATGCAACAACCCATCCAATGCTACTCACAGGCTCCAAGCGAATCGAGAAGGCTTCTTACCAATGATATTGGGAGCATCACAAGCATCTTATGCCATTCTCATTTTTCAGGCAGATATTTCTGAAGATCGTGAATCACAGGCCAAGGCATGCAATTGCAGTATATAAGAAACCAATTTACATGCTTTTTTGTACATGTAATATTATGTTGATCAAGGTAAAAATCTAGTGGTTTTACAAGATCGCCATTAGCATTCAATACAAGTGCGGTTTGTGTGGGATCAGCAGCCAATACTGCGTACTCCACGCGATGATCATAGCTTTCACGATTTGGTCCGAGCATGGACGAAGCTAAAATTTGACCACCACTCTCCACCATTAAAACTTGGCCAATCCAGTATGATGTATGAACATACGTAATCTGTTGATCTACCAGTGTATGTGCTAAGCGTGCTTCTGGACGCTCACTACTCGGTATAATAGTGAACATACCTACTGGCCCACTCCAGATATTCGAAACGAGTATAATACCTAAGCCTGCGGTAGCCGCCCAGATGCCTAAATTCTGTCTTATGGCAGCAACAAAGAGAGCTACGAAGAGGGCAAGGGCAAGATATATTGGCAATACATAACGTACATCGCTCAACAGCGTATTAAACGAGCTAAAGATGAACAAGCCCACTACCGTCATGCTCAAGCTAAGTGGAATTATAGAACCACGAACAGTGTTAACAATAAAGATATAAAATCCAAAAAATACCGCCAAGATCATCGTCAGAATAATTACAATTGCCGCACCAAAATCAAGTACCCCCATAGGCCACGGACGCTCTATGCCCAAGATCAAGGGAGTTAACTGGGTTGTAAAGCCCACAAATGCGTCGCTAGGTGCTAAACCATGTTTCTCACGGCCAATAATCCACCAAAGCGGATTGTCATTTGGGCGAGTATAGACATAAATTGCCGTTGGAATCAACCAGAGCAGACCAATGACCAATGAACAAACATAGCCTAAAAAGGGCAAACGCAGCAGACGTTGCCAGCGCAGCAAGGCCAACAATCCACACACGAGCAGCACCGATGCCACTACCATACCGGCCCAGAATGCCAACGTGGCCGCCAAAGTTGTTGCTGACATCAGGGCAATAGTTGTGCGCTGGTCATACTCACCCCAGAGCAGACGAATACTGCCCCAGAGCGCAAGGGCAGCAAATGTTACTGCCTCGAGATAACCAGGCTGCGGCTTGAGCGTCCACCAAAGAAGTGTGGCTGATGGCACGGCAACCCATAGGGCTGCGCTCGCTCCAGCCCAAGAACCTGCTAGATCTTTGCCAATCCCATACAGCGCTAGTGTGAGGATCATCGAGAGCAAGAGAGGCAAAACCAACAACGTGTTATGCGAAATGCCCCCTACGGCCATAATTGGAACAAGCAAATAGGCACTTAACGCTCCGGTATGGTGGCCAAAATAGAGCGCTTGCCAACCCCGCAGTAAAATATTAGCGGCAAAACTCCCTGTAAGATAGTCGTCACCATTGAGAATCGGCACCTGGTGCGGTACAAGCCAGAGCCTCAAACCCAACGCGATACTCACGATCCCACCTACCAGTAGGTAATCGGTACGATGCCAAGGTTGAATCACAATATCGTTGTGCCTGAAACGAAAGAACCGCCCCATCCAGTGGAAGCAGAGTACAACGATGAAGCATCCGACCAATCCCCAGGCAAACAGAACAGCCCACAAAGTATAGGCATGTTCACCCCACAACCCCCATTGTAAAGGAATGATCAGAGGCAGAGGTATAGATAACCAGCGCGACCAGCCTACGCGTTGGATCAGGAGCGCCAACAACAGAACCTGCAGAAGCATACCAGCAGCACTAAGCGTCCACCATGACAGGCCAAAACCATGCGGAGTAAGCTCAATACTCCGCACGACAACACTCAACTGACGCCGATCACCAACCGCCTGGAAGGTCTCTGCTTGCAGTGTCAGCACTTCTGACGTTGGTCGCCACTCGCCTGGCAGCCAGAGTGTGTACATCCGGCGGCCTGGCATCACGTAAAACTCCGCTTGGCTCACCCCACCATAATCCAGCCACAGTGCTAAGAGCTGCTCTTCTGGATGAATGTTTTGCAATTCTAAGTGTAATCGTTGTGGAGCAGTAGAGAGACGAGGCAATTCTACCTGGGCATAGCCCCGCATCCAACGAAATGGCTCACCATTAGCGTCTAGTTCCACACTATCAAAGCCAAGTTTCCAATTTTCCGAATAAATATCTGATACAGTTCTTGAAGGAACATACCAATAGTAAGTAAAAAGCACTAATAAAACACAAAAAACGACGAATATATTCTTATTTTGCATGATTTTTTGCAGAGAAATCAAGAATACATGCACTACGTATCGCTACGTTGTAGTGCTTCCAATTGTGCCCGTAACAAATCTAACTCCGCCTGCAATCTGCGCTGCTCGCGCATGCTCTCATCTAGCGTAGGCAGTAAGGTCGTAAGCAACGCCTGGTTGAATCGCTCCTGATCAGCGATCACCGGGTCAAGATAGGGCTCTTTTAGATGCGACGTTAATTGACGGCGTACCCAAGCGACCGCCGGGCCAACAACGGGCAAGTTTGAGCATACATGGTAGTCTGGTCGTGCGACTCGTGCCTCGCTGTGTAGCGTAGTCTGTTGTGGCGAGCCAAGCATTGAGGGCAATGAAACGATGCTGCGTGTAACGAGGTCAAGCAGCACGTCGGCGAAGCGTTGTTCGGTAAACGCCAAGGCCCGTGCAACCCCGCGTTGAGCCAAGCGGCTATAGCATGAGCGCGGGCGGCTAAAGATTGCTAACTGTGCCTCAAGTTTATTGAGCAATGGGCCCCAACTGTAGGTCGCTTGTACATACTCACGACCACAAACCCCCAGCATGTCTGCATGTTCGGGCTGAGTCAAGAGTGTATCCACAGCAGTGCGGAACTCTTCATAACTACCAAGCGCATACCCACCGCCACTCTGGATTACATGGTGGCTCGTTACGGCACTGCCAGTATGCACAAGTACTGGTCGCTCCTGCAACCAACTCTCCATCAACACGAGTGAAAAGCTCTCGTTGCACGAGAGTTGGCACAACGCAAGGCATGCGGCATAGGCATCCACCAGGGTCTGGTGTTCCACCATACCTAGCGCCACCACATCGGGATGGGCTGGCAGTTGCACATCACCATGCCCAGTAAGGGCCAGTTTCAATGGGCCGGGACGTTCCGCTTTATAGCGCGTGAAGTACTCTAGCAGCAGAGGAACATTTTTGGCCTGTTCCAAACGCCCACTATAGAGTAGGAAAGGTTCATTCAAGGTATATTGGGTACGAAAACGCTCCACATCACCTATGGGCGGATCATCAGGAAAGCCAAAACCTAGCGCCACATGGTAGGGATTTTGCACACCCAGACACGCTCTTGCAAAAACTCCCTCAGGTTCAGCATTAAAGAAGATCGCCGCACTACGCTCAAGCATTTCACGGAACAAGACCAAACGCGCACTTGGCTCATCGTGCAAGCAAGGAACAATGAACGCTTTTTCTGTTAGGTTTTGCGCTGGCCAATAGGTTGTGCCAAAGAGATAGGGAGCATAAATAAAACAGGCAAATTCGTCAGCGTGATCAGCAATATACTGCTCCAACGCGCTACTACGCAGGTTATTGACCATAAAGCGCTGCTCATCGGCATAGCTCAGGCGTTCACCACGATTAGCCTGCTGCATGAGTTGGTGAAAGAGCCCTACGTCAACGCGATCAGGACTGAAACGGCGTACCTGCACACCATTTAATAATTCTTCACCGGGTGGCACATGATCTTGCCAAGCCCCCATATCGAGTACGGTTGTACTCAATGCCTCCACCTGATAGCCCCGCGCCGCCAACTGCTCGGCCCAATGGCGCAGCCCGGTTTCGGCACCACCCAAGACCTGTTCGCCATAGCGGGGTGTCACCACGGCGATCTTGCGCTCACGCAACGCCGTAAGCTCTGCCGCAGTAGCGGGTTCCAAGCGATGAACTGCCATAGGATCATGATGGTCACCCGGAGTGGGCAAGCCATCCAATAAGCGCCTCACCTGAGCCACGAGGGCAACCACATCGCCAGGTGGAAAGAGTAAACCAGATCCATCGAGGGTATGCGGGATGGCGGTGCAATCGGTCGCTACCACCGGACGGCCACGCGCCATCGCCTCAACCACCGGCATGCAAAAGCCCTCGTGGATGCTCGCAGTTACAAAGATGGTACACGCACGGTAGAGTTCCTCTAGGGTTGCACCATCTACCTGGCCCGTTAGTTGAACGTGATCAGTTATGTCTAGTTCTGCGATACGCTGCCGCAGTTCATCAGCATACGCCTTATAAGCAGGGGCTTGATCGTCGCCTACGAGCAGCAACAGTGTTGCAGGATGCTGCTGCAAAATGGCAGGCATCGCCTCAACCAGATCATGGACACGCTTGTTGCGCGCCATGCGGCCCACGTAGAGCAAAACGTGTGATCCAGCCAAGCCAAAGCGCTCGACCACTTCAGGATCGGGCGGCCCAGCATAGCCACTCGTTTGCACCACCGCATAGGGCATTAGCGTCACGCGGCTTGGTGCGATCAGCTTAGTTGCGATCAACTCATCACAGGTAAATTGGCTATGACCAATGGCATAATCGGCGTAGCGTACGAGCTCCAGATTATCGCGCCCGCGCACGAGATCAGCATAGCCCAGCCACTCCCGGCCCCACAGTTCAGGAGGTGTCACACCGTGGTAGTCAAAGATCACCACACCCCGCCGCACGTCGCGGATCACCTCAACAAGATCGTAGTAACTTGAGTAGTTGACAATCACCAGATCAGCCCGCCGCCAATGTTCAGCGGCGGCACTGCGATTGGCCGGGTCACGCAGTTGCTCAGGCGAGACCATCGCCATACTCCGGCGCACATCCGTTGGCAAGCGGCCATCCACATAGCCCGTGAGCAGGAGTACATGGTAGCCCGCTTCACGCAATGTACAGAGCTGGGCCACAATATGGCTTCCTACGGCATCCTTGGCCACCACATTACCATTGAGGATCGCCACGCGTAACGCATCAGCGGGCGCAAAGCTCACCTCAAGGCTCAGGGGGGCAACGCCACGCTGACTAAACCACGCCTGACCCTCCTCTAAGAGTTCCACTTGGAGCAGGTAGGTGCCTGGGACGGGCGGAGCCTCGACACGAACTTCCACCTGCACGCTCATACCCGTTGGCACCGGCGCAGGCAGGAGAGTACGTCCACCGTCGAGGACAACCGTTCCGCCTTGTTGGTTGAGCCAGCGATAACCCAAGCGCACCGGGTAGGGGCCGCTGGTTAGCCAAGGGGTATAGCCCGTATTTTGTACAACCAGTTCAAGAATGAGCGCATCGCCACAGCGTAGGTCAGTGGGGAGCGCATTGAGCAGTGTATAGACTGCGCCAAAGGATGGAGGTACAACAGAATTCATAGCGCACGCATCGTTGTAACAGTATCCTGGGCTTGGTGGTAGAGCGCATGAGCCAAGGCTTGACGCATGTCACACAAGAGCTTGTGGATCAGTGGGAGAGCGGTGGCATGCAAGTCGGGTTCGAGCGTACGACGAGTAGCCACAAGCTCGGCGAGGTTCGCAAGCGTCTCGTTGTAGGCCCAACGCAAGACACGCCCTTCGGCATAGCGAGCGTGTTGTTGAATGAAGCGCTGCTCTGCCTCTGCAAATGGGCCAGTCAACACTTCAAGCGGATAGCTCTTCAAGACAAAGCGTAGCCGTCCCCGATTGTAGAGCGCACTACGCGCCAGTGGGTCGGGCAGCGAGAGCGACTCGTGGTGAACGAGGGTCGCACGCGGTTCATAGCCAACGCGGTAGCCAGCCCGTCCGATGCGCCAGAGCAGGTCTGTATCCTCAAAATAGGCGGGGGCGTAGCCCGCATCAAAGAGGCCCACATGTTCGAGTACACTGCGCCGTAACGCCAAGGCGGCTCCCGTCACAAATGGCATCTCGGCTGGTTGATCGAAGCGCCCATCATCGGCTTGGTGCCAACCCACATGCTGTACTATCGCCCGTGGCTCTTCAAGGTAGACACCAGCGTGCTGAATGGTGCCATCAGGGTAGCGGATCTTGCAACCGACGGCCCCAAGTGCAGGGTTCTTATGCAGCGCATTGCCCAACGCTCCCAGCCAACCCACATCCACCAGCGTATCTTGGTTGAGCAGCAGTATAGCATCGGGCGGATCGGACTGAGCCATTAGCGCCCGCAGGCCCACATTCATGCCGCCGGAGAAGCCCAGATTGGCCTCATTACGCACCAGGGTCACAGTAGGAAAATGGTGGGCCACCCGATCAGCACTACCATCGTGGGAGGCATTATCTACTACCATAACCTGATCAGCGGCTGGCTCAAGGGCCAGAACGCGCTCAAGGCAAGCTTGTAGTGCATCCCCACCGTTCCAGGCCAAAACCAGCACCGCACACTTCATTCAACCACCTCTTGGGCTTTGATCGTAGCGGGCAAGGGGGCCGGTTCACCACGCAGCATGGCACGGATCTGCATTTCAGCTTCCTCAAGTGCGGCGAGTTGCTCAACGAAATCCTGGATTTGTTGAGCAACAAGGTGGCGTTCACGAACAACACACTCATTTAGTTCACCTATTCCTTGTGAAAGGTGATCAATGCGGAAATTCGTATGCTCGATAAGGTGACGTTCATGAACGGTTCGCTCATTTAACTCACTTAATCCTTGTAAAAGATGATCAATGCGGAAATTCGTATGCTCGATCATGCCCTGCAATTGATCATCACGTTGCTGCATCGCCTGTTGCAGATCATCAACTGTTCGCATCAAACCCAATATCCACTGGCTCGCCTGATTTGCCATCCCACCCAAATGATCAACCTGCTCGGCACTCGCGTACAGAGTGCGCAACAACGCCGCATTCTGTTCCTGTTGGCGAGCAATCAGTGGATAGATCAAGGGCCAAATGATCCGTGCTTGAATGAAGTGGCGCACACCTGCCAAACGCCCTGGCGCAGGCGGCGGCGGTGCATCGAGTCGCCAACCGGCTTCGAGGGCACTGAGCGCACTATTACGCACAGCGTGGAGCAATTGGCCCCGTTCAATGCGGGCGACGTCATCCTGGGCAGGTGCAGGATGGGGAGGATTACTCATGGTCGGTTGTCTCTCGTGATCGTCACGGGCTGGCAGCGGCAACTGGAGTAGCTGCGTTACCGTCTGCGCTAGGTGGGACCAAGCAAATTGGGGGGCTAAGGTATGCGCTGCTTGGGCCATACGGCTACGCTGCGAAGCATCAGTCAATATCTGGATCAAAGCCTCCGCAACCGCTGCTTGATCTTCAATTGGGGCTACTAGGGCAAAACCATGCTCTCGTGCCAAGTTTGCAGCCTGATCGCCATCGCTCAACAGGCCAGGCAAGCCTCCCCAGAGTTGATCAAGGATGCGTGAACGTAGCGCCGCGTAGGCGGTTTCGAGATGTTGGCGGTGCAATGATACCACAACTTTTGCATCCAGCAGGAAGTTGACGCGATCAGCATAGGACACCCATTCTTCATAAAAAAAGATCGTTTGGTCGAGCATGCCCAACGCAGCGGCGCGGGCGCGGGCGCGTTGGGGCATTTGCGGGCGGGCAGCACCCGGGTGAGGGCCAGCGAGGAAGAGCAGGCGCGCATCGGGAACATGGGCCACAACCTGGGGCATCGCTTCGATCAGTGTCAAGGGGTCCATCCAATCCCAGAGGCCACCGTTCCAGAGAATGATCGGCGCAGTGGGGCCAATGGCAGGGATGCGTTGGCGCGGGCCAGCACCAGTGCGCTGCGCTGGTTCGGCGGGAAGGCCAAAGGGTAGCACATCAATCAAGCCGCGCAACAGCGGATCATTCGCAACCCGTGCGGCATCTACGCGCCCACTGGCCAGAAGCGCCCCCAGGTAGAGATCGCGCTGCCGTTCGGTCGCACAGAGAAAGTGGTCACCAGCGGCAAGTTGGCGCTGAAAGAGCGCGAGATCGTGGCGTAGCCGCTCATCGCGTTGCACTTGGGGCGCCTCGCGCAGCAACTCGATATTCTCCAGCATAGTAGGATCGTAGAGATCAATGATGCGTCGCGCTGAAGCTTGGGCCAACTCGGGGTGCGCTTCAAGCACGTAGGCATTGGCAAGGATCGCATCGGTCTGTTGGAGCCACGGGGCCAACGTAGCAGCTTGGCCCCATTGATACGTCCCGGTTGCGACCTTGGGTGCCGTCAGATCAATTTTGTGCGGTGCAACCAGCGTTACGTCAAGTTCAGACGCCAACGCACGGGCCAGTTCCCAGTAGCGAATACCCGGGCCAGCCATGCGCGTTCCAATGGTATCGTGACTGATGATGAGGAGGCGCATTATGTACTTCCTTTCAAACCAGATGGTGCAAGGCCGCTACCATTAGGGGAAGCAGAAATTGTTACGTATCCCAGCAGCCTGTCATGCTGAATAGTCCATGGGCGGGCATCGTAGTGCCGACTTTAGTCGGCTGAGGTCTTTGCCAGCGATGGGAAGCCGACTAAAGTCGGCACTACGACGGTAAAGCTGAAAGCGCGTCTCTAAAACCATCCCTTAGCGCGAAGAAGCTCTGGGCCGCGCCGCTTAGCTTCGACAGGCTCAGCCAGCGGCGCGGTATTGGCCCACAAGCTCAACTCCTCTTCGCTCCACGCAAGGCGTTGAGCATACGCATCAAGCGTCCGTTCTCGATGCGGCGCAGGTGGGTTTCAAGGTGGGCAATATGCTCATTTTTAGTGGCAAGCGTGGTCTCTAGTTCACGAATATAGGCGTGTTGCCGATCTTCAGCCGGAGCAGCATAGCTAGAACTCGTTCGCCGTGGGGCGTCACAGAAGGCCAGCAGCGGTTGGGCCACATGCTCCCATGTATATTGGTGGGCTACGTGATCAAGTGCTGCTGCCATTGCGCCACGCTGTTCAGCATGTTGGTAGAGCGTGCGAATGGCGTGCATCCAGCCCGCTAGGTCGCCCGGCGCGATGCTCAACCCGCCTCCCAAGGCGCAAAGCTGGTCGCCTAAGCTATCGCCACTAGAGACAAGCAGCGGGCGGCGCGCCCAGAGATAGTCGAGCAGGCGGGTGCGAAAGGCGAATCGCGTCTCGATGCCGGGCAGATGGGCCGAAACGCCAATGTCAGCTTCAACCAGGTAGCTCCCCCGTTCAGCATAGGGTACCCACGTATCGAGCAGAATCACCGTCTGATCAAGAACGCCCATTTCAGCGGCAAGGGTACGTAGCGCCAATGCGTTCTGCGTCACCAGCGGCGGGCCATCGGGGTTGAGGCGCGCTCCGGCAAAGAGACAGAGGCGCAAACGGGGGCACTCCTTACGCAAGCCTGCAACGGCGCGCACAACCAATTGCGGATCAAACCAATCCCACAGGCCACCAGCCCAAATGAGCAGCAGTGCGTCAGGCGGAATAGCGGGATGACGCCCGCGCAGCACTGGAGCAGCCTGAGTTGGTGGTGCGGCAGCAATGCCACTGGGTACAAGATCGATCAGTGAGCGTAGATCAAGATCACCTTGCGCGATCCTCGCGGGCGTCAAGCGGCCCAAGAGACTCAGCGCACCGAGCCAATAGTCGCGCTGGCGTTCAGTAGCACAGAAGAAGAAATCACCACGACGCAGTTGGGCTTCCGTCAGGGCAACATAGGATGCCATATAGTGGGCCGCTACAGTGGGATCAAGCAGGGCCATGCGGTGCAAGGTCTCGATAATCTCTGGATCGTAGAGATCAATAGCAAGCGGTTGCGGTGCAGCAAGCAACTCGGGATGGCGCTGAAAGATCATCCCTTGACCAATGACAAGATCGGCATGGGCAAGCGCATCCGTCAGTGCTCCAGCTTGACCAAGCTGATAGGGTAATACCTGACATGCACAAGGAGGAGGATCGCTACCCACAGGCACCGCAATGCTGACCGTATGGTGTTGTGCCAACACCTGCGCCAATTCAAGGGCGCGAATGCCGGGGCCAGCCATCAACGGGCCAACAATATCGGTACTCACCAACAAGACATGGCTCATGTACGTGAAGCCTTCTGGCAGGGGTTCGGGGGTTGTAGGGCGGCAGTCCTACACTTCATGCGAGGAGAGCAACTTGATACGCTCCTGCATTGCGGCAGCAAACTGCTCAAAGGTGAAGCATTGCTCATAGCGGAGACGTGCGGCGCTACCGAGGCGCATGCGTAATGCTGGTTGCCGAAGGAGTAGCTCAAGCTCTGCGGCGAGTGCTACGGGGTCTTCGGATGGTACCACTAGTGCCTCCTGGCCATGCCGTACCGCCTCAGTGATGCCGCCAACATCGGTGACCAGGATAGCTTTGGCGTAGGCCATTGCCTCAAGCAGGGTAAGCGGCAACACTTCATCGCGCGACGGCAAGACAAAGATATCGGCATGGGCGAGGTAGTTCAGCGTTTCATCACGACTCAGGAGGCCCGTGAAATAGACGTTATCCCATCCAGCAAGATCGCGGCGTAGTGCGAGGTAAAACGTATGATCAAGCGGTACGCCGATAAAGTAGAGATCAAAGGTATGGCGTAATGGTGCAGGCAGGTTTTGCAACGCGGCCACGAAACAATCTTGGCCTTTACGCGGCTCGATGGTCGCCGGAACAACAATGGTGAGACGTTGCGTTGGGCTATCTAGCATGGTACGTTCAAGCTTTGGGAGCGAAACCCCATTGGGCAGTGGAGCAGGCAGTGGGCGCTGCAGACAATCGGCATAGAGTGCCGCCGTCGTTGCCGTGGGGAAGATGAGATCGTTTGCCAAATTGAGTGCTGCAGCGACAGAAACCTCTTGTTCCACCAAGGTGCGCCCCACCTGGGCTTCATGGATCCACCAAAGGCAGGGTAAACCAAGCATATGGGCAGCGTGAATCGCCCGAAAGGCAAAGATGGTGTTGCACAAGACAAGATCATAGTCGCGCATCACGAGGGCAGCACTGAGCGCATTGTTGTAGAGATCCGGCACGATGAGCAGACGGGAACCCGAGGCGGCAACAAGCGGTTCGAGCGCACCAGACTTCGCGGCCACAATGGTCACCATGTAGCCCTGTGCAACGAGGAAACGCGCCAATTCAACCAGTATCAGCGGGCCACCACTTAACGAGAGTTCATGGCTACAGAGCAGTAAGCGTGGTAACGCATCGGGCATCTGCGGGCGGCGTGGCGGTAGATTGGCGAGGCGTTGGGCAAACATTTGCATGTGTTCTGGCGTCGGCTGATAGATCAGATTAAAGTTGGCCATAATCTGTGCCATACGGATCGGCCAGGTCTCGCCTTGTGGCTCGGCCACGGCGGGCAAACATTCAATCGGGGAGAGATTGGGGCTATAGTAGGGATCGCCAGTAGCAATGCGGGGCAGTAGCTCAAACGTAGCCCGTAAGACATCAACAGCAGGTACCTGCAAGCCCCGTGAAGCTCCTTCGTGATGCAGTAGCGTGGTATGAGGAGTATAGACCACACGCAGCCCTTGGTCATGAACGGCGAGGCTAAAGGTAATGTCGCTGTAGCCTACACGGTAGCGTTGATCAAAACCACCAACGGCAGTAAAGACCTCACGCCGGGTAAGCATACAAGCCCCCGTGAGCGCCAACAGATTGCGGTACCACTCGGATGAACCAAAAGGGCCGTAGAGGGGCGTCACCGCACCATCAAAGAGCGAACTCGCGTGGCCAGCGAGTCCGAGACTCATCCCAGCGTGTTGGGTTGTCCCATTGGGGCGCACCAAGCGGCACCCTACCAACCCCACCTCGGGGCGTTCAGCCCAGCCAACCAACTCCTCCAGCCAAGTACTATCGCGCACTTCGGTATCATTATTCAAGAAGAGCAGGAGATCACCATGTGCATGCGCTGCACCAAGGTTATTGGCCCGCGACCAATTAAAGGATTCTTGAAAAGCCACGATGCGGATATGTTCATGCGCTTGCAGTTCAGCATAATAGGCAAGAGTACGTGGATCCGTTGAGGCATTATCAATGATGATAATCTCATAGGCAGGGTAGCTCGTATGGTGCAAAATCGAACTGATACAAGCACGCAGCAGCGCAGGCTGATCACGGTTGGGAATGATGATCGAGACAAGCCGCCCATAGGTTGGCCATACGATCCGCAGATCGCTTGGTGAACGGCGCTGCAGCGTGGCATCAGCAACCCCCAAGCGTTGCAGATGGCTACGCAGAGCATACTCTTGGCCTGCCAGTGCCCACGGTTTCGCATTGGCATCGCGGGCCGCCGAGCCTGGCACTTGACGCCAATGGTAGAGGATGCGGGGAATATGGTAGATAGCTTGGGTCTGCTCAAGGCAACGCAACGCGAGATCCCAATCTTGGGCCCCCTCAGCCTGTTGCACAAAGCCCCCGACCCGATCAACCAAGGTGCGACGGAAGGTAGCGTGCATCAGATAATTGGTCGAGAGCATCAGATCGGGCGAACAGCGCGCAGGCTTAAACCAAGGACTATGGCGCAGGGCACCATCCTCACTCAGTTTATCCTCATCATAATAGATAACGTCGGCAGCAGGATGGGCATTGATCGTCTGTACAACCTGGAAGAGCGACTCAGGGGCGAGGGTGTCGTCATGATCGAGGAGCAGCACAAACTCGCCAGTGGCTTGTTCAAGGGCAGCGTTTGAATTCGCACTAATGCCAGCATTGTGGCTCAGGGTACGGAGTTTGATGCGACGATCTGCGGTCGCATAGCGATGCAACAACTGGGTAATTGTCGGGTCGGTCGAAGCATCGGCGACACACCACTCCCAATGTTCATAGGTTTGCGCCTGGATCGATGCAACGAGCGCTTCCAGCGCAGCAACCGGCGGATTGTAAACGGGGGTCAGCAGAGTGAGCAGTGGGCGTAGAGGAAACTGTTGTATCATGGAGCGCTGCGTTTGCAGCGTGGCCGCAGCGGGTTCATGGGCAGCGATCCAGCGTGCATAGCGCGCCGCAGGATCTTGATCAAGTAGAGGTTGCTCTTCAGGCGGTGGTGGTGGTGTTACTGGTGGCAAGATGGGGCCACGGCGCAGCAGCCGACGCATGAAGGTCATCACACGGCCCTGTTCAAAGCTACGGATCACCCCTTCAAGCCATGTAATATGCTGATCACGTCGCGCCAACTCCGCCTCAAGGTGGTGCGTATACGCATAGGAATCGTGCAACCGCCCACTGAGTGGTGCATCTACCTGACGATCGAACTGGGTCGCACGGCGGAGCAGATCACGCTGTTGTTGTGCAATGGCGAATGCATGTTCAAGTTGCAGCACACGGTGTTGCAGGTCAGCCACATCGTCATCTTTGCCGCGTAGTTGCTCCAGCAACTGAGCGTGTTGGCGCTCGAGTTCATCGATGTGAGCAGCGTCATCAACATCACGTTCATGGCGTGACAATTGACGCTCTACATATGCACATTGTTGCTCAAGCTCACGAATGTGTGTACGCTGCTCATTGTTTAAGGTACGGAGATCACGAGCCTCTTTCAGCCGTTCCTTTAGACTTCGTTCGTAATCACGCACAATCCGAGCGCATGGCTCACTGCGACGACGAAAACGAACAGCCCAAGGAGTTATGAAAGAGGCATCAAAATCGACATCCCGAAAAAACCCATGCTGTGCAAAAATCTCGGCCCAATATTCAGGTGGATTAACATTAAAATGGGTTGTTTCTTGGTAATCATCGGGCGATGACGAGAAGAGAATATCAGCGCTATGGGCACAGAAATTGGCAACGGCCCGCTCGGCCTCAGCGCGGGGCATATGCTCAAGTACCTCAATACAGACAATGAGATCGTAGTGCCGAGCAAAAGGTTCTGCCACTGATCCAACCCGGACAAAGGGGCGAACCTGCTCATGCACCTGACTAATCGCATAGGTTGAGATGTCTACCCCTTCAGCATCAACCCCACGTCCACGCAGTTGTTCAACCAGTAAGCCGATTGCACAGCCCGCATCAAGCACACTCGTAGGGGCAATCTTGGTGACAATACCAGTAGCGACTGTATTGAACAGCGCCATCCACGCTTCGTTGCGTGCGTAGGGTATTGCTCCACAGCCAGTCGCATAGTAGTGGGCATCAAAGAGTTCGTTGGTGTTTGTATCACTCATATCTGTGTTGCCAATGCCACGTACCCGCAATGAGAACCATACCGTAACACGAGCTATCAGCATTCTGCACTACCAGCGGATAGAGCCGATCGTGGATATCGTAGGTATGGAGTTGACTAGTGTCTACCACCGCGACACTAACGAGAAAACGGCCAGTGTTGAGTGTGAGCGACGGAATCCGGTAATCCACATAGCCCTCTGTCTCTACACGGTCAATCGTAAAACCATCAAAGCCGCTATTCGGCCCAGTGAGCCATGCATTACTCTCATGATAAATGCCAATCCCAAAGACCGGCTCTTCCACAGGTTTTGCGGCAACGTAGTGCATGCGGATCGTTAATGGTTGACCAGATTGAAACACCACCTGCTCTGCCCCATCCCCATCCAACAACTCCACGCGCACAATCTCGACCTCGCGTGTGCCGCGCCGGAAGGGGTTTTGCGCTTCCTCTTCCTGTGCTTCGGTTGCTTCCGCTTCTGGCGTTTGCTCTGCTGCTTTCCGCCGCTCCGCCTCTAAGCGCTCATGCTCCTTGCGATTCACTTCAGCCAGGTAGGCGTCAATCACCTGGCCCGATGGCCCCTCAGCCCGTTGCTCACCATGATCGAGCCAGACCGCCACGTCGCAGAGCGCCCGCACCACTTCGAGCGCGTGCGAGACGAAGATGATCGTCTTGCCCGCCCTGCGGAAGCTGTAGATGCGCTCCATGCATTTGCGCTGGAAGGCTTCGTCGCCGACGGCCAGCACCTCATCGGTAATCAGGATGTCGGGATCAACCGCAGTGGCCACGGCGAAGGCCAGACGTGTATACATGCCTGAGGAGTAGTGTTTGATCTCAGTATCAATGAAGGCCCCGATGTCGGCAAAGTCTACAATGCCCTCCATGCGCCGATCCATGTCGCGCTTGCCCAGGCCCATCAGCGAACCGTAGAGATAGACGTTTTCGCGTCCGCTCAGTTCGGGGTGGAAGCCGCTACCTAGTTCCAAGAGCGCGGCGATGCGCCCTTTCGTAGAGACCGTGCCGCTGGTTGGCTCAAGGATACGGGTGAGCAGCTTGAGCGCGGTACTCTTCCCGGCCCCGTTATGCCCTACGAGCCCTAGGCTCTGACCGGGCTTGATGCTGAAACTGACGTCACGCAGCGCCCAGAACTCCTCACCGGGCGGGCGACGCTGCACCAGGCCAATCACGCGCTCTTGGATGGTCTTGCGCTGCTCTTGGTGCAGGATGAAGCGTTTGGAGACGTTGTTGAATTGGATGACTGGCATTGTTTGGATACTGGATATTGGATACTGGATACTGGATATTGGATATTGAGCGTATCTTTTGGGCGTCTGGAGCGGTATATATAGTAGGGTGGGTTTCATTCCGCTCTACACATCGGACGCATCCAGATCATTCTGGCGTACCTGCCAATACCCAGTAAGGAGCATACCACATGTCTAAAATTTCCTCACATCGCGACCTGCATGTCTGGCAAAAGGGCATAGACTTAGTAGAACAAATATACCGCATTACTGATAAATTTCCGCCCAAAGAAGCGTACCGCCTGACCTCACAAATTACGCGCGCAGCTATCTCAGTACCTGCAAACATTGCCGAAGGCCATGGTCGCTCAATGACTGGTGACTATGCTCGTTTTCTTTCCATTGCTAAAGGATCTCTAATGGAGACAGAAACTCTGTTGATGATTAGTGTTAGACTTGGTTATATTAAAGAAGCAGAAGAAACTCATATCTTTCAGATTATTACTGATATGAGTAAGATGTTGACATCATTGCGGAATAAACTTCTGAGTAAATAGGAGACTGGAGACTGGAGATTGGAGACTGGATATACAAAGTCTCCAGTCTCCGGTCTCCAATCTCCAATCTCCAATCTCCAATCTCCAGTCTCCAATCTCCAATCTCCAATCTCCAGTCTCCAGTCTCCAGTCTCCAGTCTCCAATCTCCAGTCTCCAATCTCCAGTCTCCAATCTCCAATCTCCAATCTCCAGTCTCCAATCTCCAATCTCCAATCTCCAATCTCCAGTCTCCAGTCTCCAGTCTCCTCATATCTCCTCACCAAAGCGTCGTGCGACGCGCTGGAAGACCCAGTAGCCCACTACGAGGATGATACCCGCAGTGACGCTTACGCGCAAGACGCTACCAAGTGCTGGGAGGGCCGGTGTGGGGATCATGCCGACAGGTACGGGGTTCCCGTAGATGATTTCACGGTAGAATTCGATAATTGAGGCCATCGGGTTGAGCCAGCGAATCAATCTCAGCATAATCCCATCACCTAACACGCTTAATGGGTAGATGACTGGCGTTAAGAAGAACCACATGTTAATGATGATGCCAATGAGATGAACCATGTCGCGGAAGAAGACGGCCCCCGCGCCTAATAGCAGCGCGAAGCCGCTGAGCATGACCATTTGGATGATCATGATCACTGGGATGTAGGCAACTGTCCAGCTTAGATTCAGCCGCCCAATGGTTGTGAGTTGCACAAAGGCAATGACGAGGAACATCATGGGCAGCGAGAGGATAAAGTTGACGAGGCTTGAGCCCACGGTGACTAAGGGTAGCACTTCGCGTGGGAAGTAGACCTTTTTGATTAGTGCGGCGTTGTCAATGATGCTGCGGGTGCCACCTATGATCGCTTCGGCGGTGAAGTTCCAGGGTAGCAGCGCCACAATGATGAAGACCGGGAACATGGCTAAGCCGCTAGGTAGCAAGAGGCTAAAAACGGTCACATAGACCAACATCATGCCCAGCGGTGCCAGTTGGGTCCAGAGGTAGCCGAGGGCGCTGCCCTTGTAGCGCGTGCGGAGGTCGCGCAGGATGAGGTTGCGGATGAGTTCGCGGTAGGCCCAGATTTCACCCATTTTGCCGGTGATGCCCGCACTGCGATCGAGGGCGATCCCACCGATGCCAAAGGCAAGTCCGAAGGCGGTGGCGAGGGCGATCAGTTGGGGCACGTAGCGTGGTTCGGGGGCGCTGGGCAGGCTGGCGCTGAGTCGTTGGGCCGCACTGGGCTGATCGGGGGCGAAGGCGACGTTGTAGTTGCTGATCAGGTAACGCAGGGCGCTTTCGAGCGTACGCAAACGCACAATTTCGCGGTCACGCTCGGCGAGCTCGGCGGCGGCTTGGGGTTGCTGGGCGGCACAACCGGCGAGCGCCTCTTCGCGTGGCGCGGTGGTGCTGAGCGCCGCCGTACCGCAGAGGGCGTCGAGGGTCGCGTTGCGCGTATTGATCGCAAAGCGCCACAGGTCGTAGCGCGCCTCAAGCGCCCGTGCTAGGTCATTTAGCTCTTCGGCGGGCAGGTCGGCAAGGCGGCGTGCTTCGGCGAAGGGTTCAGGCTGGCGCGACATGGGGAAGGCTTGGGTACGTAAGATCTCGCGCAACAGAACGGCAAATGGATCGGGGGCGGCCATGCCCTCGGCCTGCATCGCCTGCCATAGTTCCCAACCGAGCATGTTACGCAGAATCTCGCGCCCACCCGCAGCACGCACCTGGCGCACCAGTTCTTCGGCGGCAGCATTGGCCAGTTGTTGTGCTTCAGTTGGCGTAGCACCAACCCCACGCACCACCACGCTACCGGGCGTCTCGGCAACAAGAAAATCCACGCGGTAATCGGGGCCACCAAAACGCACCTCGCCGCGTGCCAGTGCCGCTTGACGCAACGCTTCATTAGCATCATGCAGCGCAATCGCGAGGGCCGTCAGATTAGGGGCTACCGGCTCATAGATCGCGCCATAACGCTCTAGCTCAAAGCGTGTCTCGGCGGCGGCGTAGTAGATCACCGGCTGCGCCAAAATGCGCGGCGTCGCGACGAGCAGCGCCCCGCTGATGCAGAAGAGTAACCAGAGCCAGTGGTAGAGCCGTAGGCCGAAAAGATGAATGTTGAATTGAGCAAGGATGCGTTGGAAGAGGGGGGAGCCCTGCTCGGTAGTGCTAGTCATGGGATGTGTTTACACTTTGCGCGAACGCCACAGGGTTGTGTTGGGTGTCGTAGGTACTCATATGTTCTATTTTACACGGCTTCGGGTGAGCTGTCAACTTTTTTTCTTTCGTGGTGGCGGCAAAGCCGCCACCACGAAAGAACGTTCTTCGGAAGAGGCGCACCTCACCCCACACTCTGTAGCCACGCTGTGATTTCGCCTAGCGGGGCGACCCAGAGGCGCTCGTCGTTGGCAACGTGAGTGACGATGCGTTGCCATGTGGCCATCTGTTCGGCTGAAACGACCTCTTCGGTGTGGGCCCAAAGGTCTATGATACCACCAACTGCTATGATTTGTTCCAACTGTTCAAGCGCCAACTCCTCGTGACGGGGGATGAGGTAGAAGTCGGGGTAGGCCAGGATGCGCCCTTCCCGTCCGGGCAACCAGCGACAGCATGGGTCAAGCACAAGGCCGTTGGCAGCGTGCTCCCACAGACTATACTGGGTCTGGTTACTCATGCGTGTTACGCTGGTAATCCCCGCCTGTTCCAACAGTGTCCATGTGTTGTCGCTCATGCCGGCACTGCTGCTCCAAGGGAAGGCAATGGAGGTGGCTGGGGCGACGCCCCGTTCGGCAGCGACGCTGTTCCATGTCTCTAGGTCTTGCTGCCATGTGGTGAGGTCGGCCAAGCCGCCGTGCATATGGCTAAAGGTGTGGCTCTGAATCTCGTGGCCGTCGGCGAGCAGGGGTGCCACCAAGTCGCCAAAGTACCACTCCGGGTGGCTCTCGACGGTGCCAAAGGGATCATCGGCAAACCAGGGGGTGGTGGCCCAACGCTCAGAGAGCCAGCCATGCTCTGGGGTTGCCCAGGTAAACGTGGGATCACCCATGAAGCGGCGGCGTTCGCGGTTGCCCATGAGGAAGTTGTAGCCAGTAGCGTAGTAGGTGGCACGCACGCCATGAGGCGCAAAAATGGCACGGGTAGTTGCGACGCCCTCGCGCATGCGTTGAGCACGCACGAGGTAGTCCTCGTCCACATTGGGATCGCCAACCGAGCGGGAATGAACCAACCCGCCCATGGCGGTCTCCCAGTCGAAGGTGAAGGCCACGGCGGCCCGTTTGCCTGCGGGCCAGCGCGGTGCAGTGTAGGTTGGTGGGGGCGTTGGTTCAGCGCTACAGCCCGTGAGGGCGATGCTGGTGGCAAAGGTTAAGCTGAGGAACTGCCGCCGGGAGAGAGAGAGAGAGTTCATAGAGGGGAGAGAAGAGCGGAGAGGAGAGGACACTGAGGATTGAACCACAGAGGCACAGAGAACACAGAGGTAGGAGGTTTTTTGGATAGCGGTATTTTGGATGAAGATGCTCGCTCCAACAGCATCTCTGTGCCCTCGGTGCCTCTGTGGTTCAATTCTCTGTATCTCGCTATCCCTCGGGTTGAACCACAGAGGCACAGAGAACACAGAGGTAGGAGGTTTTTTGGATAGCGGTTTTTTGGATGAGGGTGCTCGCTCCAACAGCATCTCTGTGCCCTCGGTGCCTCTGTGGTTCAATTCTCTGTATCTCGCTATCCCTCGGGTTGAACCACAGAGGCACAGAGAACACAGAGGTAGGAGGTTTTTTGGATAGCGGTATTTTGGATGAGGATGCTCGCTCCAACAGCATCTCTGTGCCCTCGGTGCCTCTGTGGTTCAATTCTCTGTATCTCGCTATACCTCTTAGCCTGGACAAACGCCTAGCTCATGGATCACCGGCCAGAGTTCTTCGGCGGTGAGCGGGTAGGCAAAGAGGTAGCCTTGGGCTTCGTCGCAGCCGAGTTCGCGTAGGAGTGCGTGCTGGGCGGGGGTTTCGACCCCTTCGGCGACGACGGTGAGGTGCAGGCTATGGGCCAGTGCAACGATGGCTTGGAGCAACGCAGAAGGCCCGGGGTCTACCTCTGGGCCGTTGCCGAGGGCGGCAACAAAGGAGCGATCAATCTTGAGGGTGTCAACCGGGAAGCGTTGCAGGTAGGCAAGCGATGAGTAGCCCGTGCCAAAATCGTCAATGGCGATGCGCACGCCCATAGCGCGAAGCTGAATGATGCGGCGGGCGCTTCCTTCGGGATCGTGCATCAGAACGCTCTCGGTGATCTCGAGATCGAGCCAACTGGGGTCAAAGCCGCTCTGCCAGAGGGCGGCTGAGACGAGTTGGATCACGTCGTCGCGTTCAAATTGGCGTGCCGAAATATTGACGGCCAGGCGCAGAGGCGGGTGGCCAACCAGCCGCCATGCCGCAGCTTGGCGACATGCCTCCTGCAAGACCCAGGCGCTGATCCGTGACATCAGGTAGCTCTCTTCGGCCACGGGGATGAATTGGCCCGGTGGTAGCAAGCCGCGTTCGGGGTGGCGCCAGCGGATGAGCGATTCGACGCCGGTGACGCACCCAGTCATCAGGCAGATCTGGGGCTGGTAGTGCAGTTCAAATTGGCGTTGGGTGATCGCCCGCCGCAGTTGGTTGCCAAGTTCAAGGCGGGCGAGGGTGGCACGGCCAAGTTCAGGCACAAACCAACTGACACCATTCCGCCCGGTGGCTTTGGCGCGGTAGAGCGCGTTATCGGCATGCTTCAGCAGTGTGGTTGCATCCATCCCATCGCTGGGGTAGAGACTGATGCCCATACTGGCACTGACGAAGAGTTCGTGTCCAGCAATAATAATTGGTTCTTCAAGCACCGCCAAGAGGCGCAGGGCGGTCTGTGCGATCTGGGCGGCGCTCGGCGCCTCTTGGAGAATCACGGCAAACTCATCGCCACCCATGCGCGCCAAGAGATCAGTAGGGTCGAGGGTCTGGCGTAGGCGATCGGCTACCTGGGCCAAAACCTCATCGCCAGCGGTGTGGCCAAGTGAATCGTTGATCTGGCTAAAATGGTCGAGATCGATCATGCAGAGCGCAAAGCTATTGGCAACCGAGCGGGCCGCCACCACCTGCTGTTCCAGCCGGTCGGTAAAGGCAAAGCGATTGGGCAGGCCGGTGACCGGATCGTAGTGAGCTTGGTAGTCGAGCAGTTGCTGTGAATGTTTGCGCTCGGTGATCAGGCGTAAGAGGGTAACCACTTGACGCGGTTTGCCATCAAGCTCGCAACTCAGCACGGTCGAACGGCTATGCACCCACTCAAGGCCGCCATCACGCCGCCAGAGGCGGTATTCAATCACATGGAGGCTATGGTGGTCGGAGGCATTGTTGAACAGCTTGCGATAGTGATCACGAACATGGATGCGATCATCACTATGGACATAGTTGATCACCTCACGGCTCAAATCTGCTTGGTGGTAGCCGCAGAACTCGTCACGATTGAAGAAGGCAATGCGCTCTTCGCGGACATCAATCACGCAGATCGCGTCGAGTGAGGCGTCTACAAGCTGGTGGAAGCGCAGTTCGCTTTCGTGCAGGGCCCGCTCCACCTGACGCTGGGCGGTCAGATCACGCCCGACGAGGTAACAGACCGCAGCCTGGGGATCGCAAGAGAGGCTCCAGGCGATCAGGCGTGCTTCGCCAGTAGCAGTCAGGCAACGCGCTTCGACATGCGCTACTTCGGGCACTTGCAGCAACCGTGTAAAGGCATCGGCCACACGGGCACGATCATCCACATGGAGCAGATCGGTGAGCAAAGAGCCGACGAGTACACTACGCTGCCAGCCCAAGCATTGTTCCCATGCATGGTTGACATCACGCAAGCGCCCACTCGCATCGGCAATTGCTAACAACTCGTTGGCAAGCGAAAAGAAGTGCATCCGGCGTAGCACAGCGTCGTCAGCGATCTGGTCAGTTGGCGCAGGTTGATCAGGATGCTCAAGCATTAAGTCGTACCGCCGTGCCGGTGAACATTGGTTCTGGGGAGGCTTTACTTTTTCCTAACACCTCCTTATTCTACCTTATAACGCAACTCTCTGCTATAGTTTTTCAGATAACGGGCGCAATACCTGTTGGATGCTCTCGCGCTGGCCTTCCAACCAGGGGGGCAGTTGTAGACGGCTGCCCAACTGATCGAGTGGTTCATCAACAGTGAAGCCTGGGCCGCGTGTGGCCAACTCGACAATATGGCCGTCGGGATCGTGGGTGTAGATGCTCTTGAAGTAGACCCGATCCATCACCGGGCTGACGCGCAGCCCGGCGGCGAGTAGCCGTTCGCGCCAAGCCAACTGGCTGGCTTCATCAGCGACGGCCAAGGCAAAATGGTGGGTCTGCCCGGCCCCCATGCGCACCCGTGGATTGGTGGCGGGCTTGCGCTCAAAGTAGGTCAGCAGTGTTCCTGGACGGCCCTCGTCGTCGCCCCAGTACCAATGGGCCGATGTGGGATCGTCAAAGTTGTTGGTCATTTTGACCCGCCGCATACCGAGTAGTTCGCCAAAGAAGGCGTGGGTGCGCTCAATATCGCTGGAGATGGCGGTGATATGGTGCATACCATGACCCAATTCCATCTCTGGGCTCAAGGCTGCTACGGGCTCTGGCCAGGTCAGACGCTCGATGGCTGCCGTATCGCGGTTGTGGGCCAACATCTGCTCCGGTGGCAGGCACAAACTGGTGCCCAGCGCCGCTGGCGCTTCGTCAACCGTCATGCCCGGGCCAGCCGTAGCAAGCTCCACAATCACCCCATCGGGGTCTTGGAAGTAGATCGAGCTAAAGTAGTGGCGCTCAAAGGGGCCATCAACCGCAATGCCGCGATCCTGGAGCCAGCGCTTCCACATCAGCAGCCCATCACGCCCGGCCACCGTCAAGGCGACATGGTGGGTGCCTCCAATGCCAGGCATGCCTTTGGGCGCTTGGGGCCACTCGAAGAAGGTGATTGCCGAGCCCAGGCTGGCCGTAGCAGCGCCAAAGTAGAGATGGTAACTACCAGGATCATCAAAGTTGACCGTCTGTTTAATCAGGCGTAAGCCCAGTGTTTTGGTGTAAAAATCTACGGTGCGTTGGGCATTGGCGGCTACCAGGGTAATGTGGTGTAGACCTAAGATTGTCAATGTGTTACCTCTTTCTTTCGTTAGAAGCTGTCTGAAAAGCCGGAGGGCACACGCTGGAGTGCCGGCTTTAGCCGGCTGAAGCCGGCACTCCAACGCCAAATCATAGACTTTTCAGACAGTCGCTTAGGTATAGGAGAACCATGTTCTCCCATGCCCTCATTGGGCGAACATGGAGCTATTCTGCTTGCGCTTCCTGCTTGACAAGCTCCAACTCAATCTCAATGTTTACCTCTTCACCCACCAGCACACCGCCGGTTTCGAGGGCCACATTCCAGGTGAGGCCCCAATCCTTACGGTTGATCGTGGTACTCGCGGTGAACCCGGCACTGGTGGTGCCCCAAGGTGCCTTGGCCTGCCCGTTGTACTCAGTCTCCAACACTACTTCGCGCGTCACCCCCCGGATCGTAAGGTCGCCAATAATCTTGCCATGGTTCGCATCAAGCACCTCAATGCGCTTACTCGTGAAACTCATGGAAGGATGGTTCGCTGTGTCAAGGAAATCGGGCGAGGTGAGATGCTCGTTGCGCTTGGCATCGCGGGTATCAATGCTGCTGGCCTCAATCTGAACATTCACCGAAGAATTGGCTGGGTTCTGCTCATCAAAGGCTACCGTTCCGCTAAACGTCTGAAAGCGCCCGCGCACCTTGGAGATCATCATGTGGCGCACGGTGAAGGCGATGCTCGAATGGGCATTATCGATAGTCCAGTTGCTCATGGTATTGGTTGCTCCTTAATCCTTGTCTTGCGGTTCACACCATGAGCATAACGCCATAGCGTGAACAGCAGCGTGAACATGGGCGTAAACATGACTATGCTATACTTACGAGAACAGGGAACAGAGAACAGGGAACAGGGAACAGAGAACAGGGAACAGGGAACAGGGAACAGAACAAAGAACAGAACAAAGAACAAAGAACAAAGAACAGAGAACAAAGAACAGGGAACAGGGAACAGGGAACAGAGCGCCAGATATGGCCTTGCAATGGACGTTGGTACGCTTGTGTATGCGGTATGCTCAACAGGAATCGAGGAGTAGCTTGAAAGGATACACCCTATGCCAAAAATGATTGCATCTGGTCTTGAGTGGAACCAATTGCTGGCGCGCTTGCGCGCTGCTGCGCCCGAAGCGTTTGGGGCCGATGGGCATGTGCTCAATCTCATCGGCGGCGACTGGAGTCATCCGGGCCATGGCAAGCACTATGCCAATCCTGTAGATGGCAATGAGCTTGGGCGTATGCCCATGATTGACCTTGATCTGGCCAAGCGAGCCGTGCGCTTCGCGGCCCAAGAACATACCCATTGGTCGCAGGTTGATCTCGATGAACGGAAAAGCCGTGTGGCTGCCTGCCTTGAAGAACTGCGCTCCCACCGCGATCTGATTGCCCATCTGTTGATGTGGGAGATCGGCAAGCCATTTGCGCTGGCTTGTGACGATATTGATCGCTGTATCTCTGGGGTTGAGTGGTATCTTGGTGCGATTGAACCTATGCTGGCGGGGCGCACGCCCCTCGGCCTGATCTCCAATATTGCTTCGTGGAACTACCCCTATTCGGTGCTCATGCACTCGGTGCTGGTTCAGACTCTGGCGGGCAATGCGGCGATTGCCAAGACGCCTACCGACGGCGGGATGTTTGCGCTCACTCTTGGCTTTGCGCTGGCACGCCGGGCTGGGTTGCCCGTCTCGCTCGTCAGCGGCTCCGGCGGCCTGCTCTCCGATGCGCTCGTGCGTAACCCCGATGTCGCTTGTCTCGCCTTTGTGGGCGGCAAGTCCAACGGGCGCGACATTGCGGCCAGCCTCTACGACCGCGAGAAGCGCTATATGCTTGAGATGGAGGGGGTCAATTGCTACGGTATCTGGGAATACTCCGATTGGCCCGCCCTAGCCGCACAGATCAAGAAGGGCTTTGCCTACGGCAAGCAGCGTTGTACGGCCTACATCCGCTTCGTGGTGCAGCGTGGCCTCTTCCCCAAATTCCTCGACACCTACCTGCCAGCCGTGAAGTCGTTGCAGATTGGCCATCCCTTGCTCGTAGATAGCCCCGATGATCCGTTGCCCACGCTCGACTTTGGGCCGCTGATCAATAGCCGCAAGGTTGAAGAGTTGCGCGTGATGTACTCGGAGGCGATTGGCCTGGGTGCCATCAGCCTCTTCGAGGGCGAACTTGATCCCAACCGCTTCCTGCCGGGCCAAGACAACTCCGCCTACCTTGCGCCGATCACGCTGCTCAATGTGCCGCGTAACGCCCGTTTCCACCACAACGAACCCTTTGGCCCGGTAGACACCATTGTGGTTGTGGATCGCATCGAAGAGATGATCAGCGAAATGAACATCTCCAATGGCAACCTCGTCTCCTCAATTGCCACCGACGATCCCCAGATTGCCCGCATGGTAGCGGGTGAACTGCGCTCCTTCAAGGTTGGCATCAACCAAGTGCGCTCGCGTGGCGACCGCGAAGAGGTCTTTGGCGGCATGGGTGCCTCGTGGAAGGGCTGTTTCGTTGGCGGCAAATACCTCGTGCAGTCGGTCACTCAAGGCGAGCCCAACGAGCGGCTCTATGGCAACTTCCCCGATTATACGCTGCTGCCAGAGACGCGCTAGGGGGACAGAACGTTTCCTTTGCGCACCAGATCAACCATTTGCACCGCCACGGTCTCAGGGTGGCTCGCATGCAACCAGAGTTGCGTAGCCCCACGGGGGATGCTGAGTTCTACGTGGTGCGGTGTGGCAGTTGGATGCAGCTCTAGCGTGCTGAGGGTAACGCCTGCTACCCTCAGTTCAAGCTGGCCAGTGCCAGTGCTTTCAATCGAAAAGAGCACAGTCTGCGCTTCAGCACTGTAGATCACAAGCTCGGCCATAGCATCGCTCATCTGCCGTTCCACGCTGGCCCCCGCTACCAGTGGTGCCGACCAGCCACTGCCAATCCCTAAGAAGGGCAGCGGCTCGCTTGGGGGCGCTACGCGGTAGGCCAAGACCGAGCCAGCGGCTGGTTGTTCAATGGTAAAGGGTGCCCGCAGCAGCCCAGAGGCACGACTTGCGTCGGAAGTGCGTAAGGCTGCCGTTTCACGCGCAACCGGACGCCCCTCAACTGAGGCGGCGCGTGCGACCTGCTCCAGCTCCTCATAGCGTAGCGCCCCACCAACGCTATGCAGCATCAGATAGCGAATATTGAAGTAACGAAAGACACTCGACGCAATCTCAGCGGGAGCTTGGGCGATGATGTCGGGCGCAGGTTGGGCGTAGGCAAACATCCGCACGGTGGGAATTTGCTCAACCAGCGGGTAGGGCAACCGTCGTGAGGTGTAGCCGCCCACAAGGTACTTCTGGTGAGCCACCTGGTAGAGCATAAAGACCGGGCTGGTATTGTAGTAGAAGGGCGCTTCGAGGATCGCATACTTCTCTGCGTCACGCCCGATTTCGGCATAAATCTCTGGAATATAGACCCGCACCAGTGGAAAGGGCGTGGTCAGGTTGTCGAGCACTACCAGCATGATCAAGCCTGTGGCTACAAGGTTGCGCCACATCTGTGGGCGTGAGGACTGGGCAAGGCGGCTAAGGAGGTAACCCGTGCCCAAGGCGGCGAGCATAGCCAAAGCAAGCATCGTGTAGACAATAAACCGCATGGGGTAGCGTGAGATGCGCACCAACGGCAGTTCATAGAGGATCGCGCCCGGCAATGGGATGCCGGTCAGGTTGCCCAAGACCTGCAACTGCGGCCCCATAGCCAGCAGCGCAAACAAGAGCGCACTCGCCAACCAGAAGCGCCCTGTGCGGCTACGCAGGCCAACGAGAACCAAGAGGAGCGTCACCAGCCCAAGGTAGGCGGTCTTATTCTGGATGTGGGTGCGCTCTTTATAGCTCTGCAACTGTTCGGCCACACGGCCCCAGAAGGGATGGATCTGGCTAGGAATGAAGAAATCGGCGAGGTCAAAGGAGTGTTCAAGGCGAAAATACTCACCGCCTTCGGTTTCGGCACTCGGCACCTGGGCCGAAAAGCGTGCCGTAGCAATGGCCAGCGGGGCGATGAGCAGCAGTGCCAAAGCGATGGCAAGCCCAACTGCAACGAGGCCAGAGCCACGCACACGCAGGCTCACCTTCTGCCACAGAGTTGCACTAGAAACAGACGGAGCTTGGTAGGCAACCAACAGCGCCAAAGCATACCACGCGGCCCAGATCAGCGTGAAGAGCAGATACTGCCAATCGCTCAAGAGCGTCAACGCAATCAGCCCGCCCGCTAGGGCAATTGAACCCACCCTTGGCTGCGCTGCGGCCCGCCGCAAGGCCAGCACCGCCAAGGGAATTGGCCACGCAGCAAGCATATGGGTGTGGCTGCCCAAAACCTGTGAAAGCAGGTAGCCGCTACAGGCAAAGATCGTACCAGCCAGCAACGCCGCCACGTGACTCACGGTGAGGCTGATCGCGTTCTCGGCCAAGACCGAACGAGCCAGCAGGTAGGTCGCAAAGCCGCTGGCGGTGAGCGAAAAGATCACCACAAAATTGTAGGCAGCCACCAGCCCAAAGAGGGCGTGGACAGGCAGGCTGATCAGGAAGTTGATCGGATTGAGCGTCTGCAACAGCAGACTAGCGCCGTGGGGGTGGTAGAGGTAGGGGGTGAAATAGGGGTTACTGCCAGTGAGCAAAGCTTCACGCAGCCACCACATATTCCACATATTCTGCCAGGTATCAAAGCCATTCCCAGGCACAGCGCTGGTCAGATGGAGTAGCGTGGGCCAGGTCATCAGCAGTGCCAGCGCCAGATAGAGGGTGAGGGCCACACCAGCATTGCGCCAAGAGAGAAACCATTGGTTCATGTTCGGGTAAATTCACAAATGGTCGCTGCATTGCCCAGCACAATAACCCGATGGCGAGCGCCGGGGCGCAGGGCGCGCGCCGCGCCAGCGCGGGCCTGTTCAAGGGCACGGGGCTCGCCCACAAGAGCAACCAACCGCCCGCCGGGCCGTAGGATGCGGACAAACTCAACCAAGCTTGCGCGGTAGAGTTCCGGCAAGCGTGCTTCCGCACCGATCTGTTTGCCAAAGGGCAGATTGACCGCGATTTTATCCACTTCACCATCAGCAAAAGGCAAACGCCGGGCATCCCAGCGACTCACATGGATCTTGCCGCGCACCCCACGCACATTCTCTTGCAGCGCACTAAAAGCCTCAGGGCTGGTATCACCGCCATGAATTTCGGCAAAGGGTCCCGCAGCGGCCCGTTCAACCAGCAGCGTGCCTGCGCCAGCCATCGGATCAACAAAGACATCATCGGCTTCAGGCTCAGTCAGACTGACCATCGCGGCAGCAAGGGCCGGGCGCAGACTAGCAGGCAGGTGGCGCAACTTACCACGTTGGCGCATCCGCACATCCGAGAGGCGCAGGGTGCAGATCAACTCCTGATCCACAAGGGTGGCCCAGACCTCCAGATCCGCATCATCGTCCACCAAACGCCAGCGGCCCGGCCAGCCATCCTTAACCGCATCGCTCACAGCCCGGCCCAGGTCGCGGCGCAGAAACTTCTGCTTGCCAACGCTCCGCGCAATCACGCGAAACGTCCCCCCCTGCTGGCGCGTCCCAAGCGTGCGTCGCCACTGATCAACCGTAGGAGCAATCGCATCGCCATAGCGCACTGCCGCATAAATCTGGCGCAAACCGCGCTCATCGGGGGCCACCCGAAAGGCACGGGCAGCCACCACAAAGACATCCTCGCTACTACGGAGCGCCAACAGCGGCTTGGCCGCACCACGATGATCGAACAACACCAGATCGTTCCGACCCGGCACAGCCCGCAAGCCAACCAGACGCGGCCCGCCACCATCACCCAATGGCAACTTACGTTCAGCCTCGTGCCACGCAAGTTGGCCCAGGCCCGGGATTGTTTGTAAAGCATACAGCATAATAAAAACCTCAAACAGGACGGTTAATTCGTATTAACTCATTATCAAGAGGAGCATGAGTTTGTAAAAATACAGCAATACGATTGGCTTGACCGACAAAATCCGGATCATATGTACACACAATAATACCAGCATGTTTTGCTGACACACGATGCAATTTAATGAAATGCTTGCGATTGATCGTCAATAATATTCGACCTTGTGCTATCGCAAATTTCAGTACCTCTTCATCAGGAACAGCCCGACCAGCATTTCCCGCATCTTGGCTTGTCAATACATCATGGCCAAGCTTGCGTAGGGCGACAACAACCGGAAAGGGGAAATTCTCATTGGCATAAAGCCGTGCCATAGCTTATGCAGCCTCATTTTCAATGATCTGAGCATCAATTGCAGCATGGTGTGTCCGATAGTAAGACCATGCATTAGCAAGATCTTCGGCTCGCAATGCTGAGTAACTGTGCAGAAGATCAGCCTCACTAGCGCCAAGGCGTCGCGCCTGTACAAGGAGCCAAACAGGTATGCGTGTACGTACAATGCAAGGTTCACCACCACACACCCCTGGATTGCTCTCAATGCCGGGGAATGCATCGCCTAAATCACGCACCACCCACTGAAGTAATTGGGCCTTTTCGGCTCGATTCATCTGCTGTAGGAGTTGTGCAACTGCATCTAATGTGCTCATGGTAGGCCATTTCCGTCTAAGAGGCTGTCTAAAACGTCTATGAACTAGCGTTGGAGTGCCGGCTTCAGCCGGCTAAAGCCGGCACTCCAGCGCGTGCCCACTAGCTTTTCAGACAGCTTCTAAAGCATATGCATATACTCACGCAATATATGGTACAGATCAACTAAACTCGCCACACTAACCCATTCATCATCAGAGTGGAGGCCCGCCCCAACCGGGCCAAGGCAGACGGCGGGGATGCCCGCGTTGGTATAGTAGCGCGCATCGGTTGAGAAGTGTTCGCGGTAGAAGCGCGGCACACGACCCAAACGTTTGGTGATCAGGGCAGCAAGCTGGCGTACCTGGGGATGTTCGGGATCGGTGTAGAGGACTGGGCCCGTTGAGGCGACCACGACTTCGCCGTTGGGAAAGCATGTTTGCACGGCTGCAAGCAACTGTTCTGGGCGATCTTGGCTGACATGGCGAATATCGAGGGTCAAGGAGGCTTCAGCGGGCACTTGGTTGCGCGAAGCGCCGCCCACCCTGATGCGCGTCGGGGTTATGGTGGTGCGCCAGACCTCACTGGTTGGTGAGGGATAGTGTTGTTCAAGCGCAAGCAGCCCTTGGGTCAGCGCCTGAACTGGATTACGCCCCTCCCAAGGGCGTGAGCCGTGGGCAGCTTGGCCATTGAGACGCACCTCAATCCACATAGCCCCCTTATGTTCATAGAGTACATCTAGATCAGTTGGCTCAAGGCAGAGCATAAAACCACAGCGCCACCCCTCAGCCAAGAGGCGTCCGGTACCATGAGCCCCGCCAATCTCCTCGTCGCTCACAAACTGGAAGCCCACATCAGGCGGCGTAGGCAACGCGGCCAGATCGCGGATCAGACGCAGCATCACCGCACAACTACCCTTCATATCTTGGGCACCACGCCCGTAGATGCGCTCACCGCGCAACTCGGGGGTAAACTGGTTCTGCCGCGCCACCACCACATCAAGGTGCCCATTGAGCATCAAGGCAGGCGCCCGCCCCTCGCGCAGCGTAACCACCAATGTTGGTTTATCATGAGCAACACTACGCTCAATCGTAACACCCGGAAGCGCAGCCACATAGTTGGCCACATAGTCAATCACGGCTGCCAATTGATCGGGACGTTCGGCTATCGACTCGAAACGGATCAGATCGCATGTCAGCGCGGCCAACTCAGCACTGAGGGGGTCGCTCATAAACGGCTCCTCTGGACGGCAAAATCAAAACTGCACGTTAGTATACCACGCCACTCGCGCTACTCTGTGCTACAATCGAATCAGGCACATGATCAATCCATGATTGTACGGTTTTAGGCGCCATGGGTATGTGGGGCTACGCCCCAGACCCGGTTTGTTGCTTTGGTGTTGGCGGCTTCGCCGCCAACACCAAAGCGAGAGCGTTTTTTGGGGTAGGCTGCGCCTCCCCCAAACCCCCACCGCATGGGGCTACGCCCCAACCCCCCCCTTTTTCTTCCAGGCCACTATGGCGAAGGAGGCTTTTCATGCCCCAGGTTGAGATGAACGATGAGTTGATGGACGCAAAATTGGGTGAGCCGCTGCTTTCGGTGGCACGACGCCACGCGGCTCATATTGGCTTCTATTGTGATGGGAGTGGCCTCTGCACCATGTGTGAGTGCCGTATCATTGATGGTGCCGACCAACTAAGCCCAGTAACCGACGTTGAACGCAACTGGCTCCCCCAAGCCCGTCTTGATGATGGCTATCGCTTGGGCTGCCAAGCGGCCTTGCGCGGGCGTGGCACCGTGCGGGCGCTCACTCGGGCCGAGGAGTTGCGCCGCCAACTGCTCGCAGTGATCAATCCGCCTGAAGGCAGCACCGCTGCCGACACCATGCGCCCCTTTATGGCCAATGTAATTATGGTCAACTGGCAGCACATCGGCACATGGCCCTTCAATTGGCTTCGCATCCTGCAACGCAATGGCTTGACCCGCTTTGTCTGGCCAGTCAGTAATATGGATCTCTTCATGCGCGATACCCTACGCATCACCGAGCGCATGCTCAATGGCAGGACGACCGTCACCGTTGAGGCCGAAACACGCCCCAACCTGTTGACTGACGGGAAGCAGGAGCAGGATGCCTAGCCGATAGCCGGTAGCCGGTAGCCGATAGCCGATAGCCGATAGCCGATAGCCGATAGCCGATAGCCGATAGCCGATAGCCGATAGCCGCACAAGAGCGCAAAGGAACGCACAAAAACAGCGACGCCTTCGCCCCTCTCCCACAACGTTTTATGGGCGGACAGAAAATATGTACGTTGCCACGCAAAAACCTCATTGTAACGCCAAGAATCTCAATGTCTTCGCCCCCTCTCCCACTTGTGGGAGAGGGGGAAGGGGGGTGAGGGCCAACCGGCGCATCTCCATCAGGAATCCGTAGGCACCCGCACAAGAATTCTGTCCGCCCTTAAACCCACGTTGTGGGAGAGGCGGTGCCCGGTTGGTGAGCCTGTCGAACCAGAGCTTGCCGAAGGGGGTAGGGGGTGAGGGCCATCCATGGCATCCCAAAGCCCTATCTGTGACTGGGGTGAGGGTCAGTTGGGGCATTCCCAATCACTCCTCCTCGATCCCGGCACGCTGGGCCGTCTCGCGCGTGAGGTAGTCGAGGTAGGCTTGGGCTTGCTGCGCCTCAACAGCGGGGATAATCTCACCAAGCACGACATAGAGGTGCGCACAGCGGCTCAGGAGTTGCTCTGGGCTAACGCCATCGTGGGGTTGCCGTTCGGTGGCCCAAGCGGCTTGGCCACTTAGTGGCGCAGGCGTGCCCGCGTTGAGGGTTGCCTCGAGCATGCGGACGGCATAGCTGAACCCAGCCTGCAAAAGGGCACGGTCGGCAGGATCGCCTGCCGCAAGGCAGCGGTTGGTCGCGGCTAACACCAACTCCTCACGGTAGCTGCGTAGCGCCGCCGCAGCGGCGGGTTCGGGGCGGGCCTTGGCTTGGTGGAGGTTGAGCACCCGCTCGGCGGTTGCGACCGCAGCAGCAGCATCACCAGCGCTGCCATGGAGGCTCAGTGCGGCCCAGAGTTCGGGTTGTTCGATGAAGGGCATGCCACCAGCGATCACCGGGATGCCACCGAGCCCCACTTCGTCAAGGGAGCGCACCAACTCACTGACGCGCGGCAGATTGAAGAGCATCTCAGCCGAAAGGCCCACCATATCAGCGGAGGTCTCGCGCACCATCCCCACCAGCGCAGGCACAGGCACATTAGCACCCAGGTAGTGAACTTGCCAGCCAGCAGCCTCAAAGAAATCGGAGACCATGCGTACCCCTACGCGGTGCCACTCATCGGGCACACAGCCCAGCACAATCGTGGGCGGCTTCGCAGAGCTACGGGGTTTGAACGATCGCCGGGGCTTAAAATAGGCGTACAACTCGCCCATCTGCCGCTCAATGATCGCCGTCGCCACATGCTCCTGGGCCACACTCACCCGATTGGCCTGCCAGAGCCGCCCAATGTCATAGGCACTCGGCTGAAAGATGTCGAGGTAGATCTGTTGCGCCTTCAGATCGGCATCTAACGCCGTCTCGACCACCGTATCGGCAGCACGACCACTGCCTGAGACGAGTGCTTCTAAGTAATTTTGGCGCAAACTTGTCAGCAAAGCTCCGTTGGTTCCAGTAGGCATGGGTAAGCTCCTTCCATCTGATGCAGCAGATTGCTTCTCTCAGTATAGCACTGAGTAGGTACGTGAGGGAACCACGTTCCCTTTTTTCATTACGTTTAGGACTATCGCCCTCAAACCTGTTTTGGGGCTATGCCCCAAACCCGCTTTTTTCTTCTGGGGAGGCGAAGCCGCCAAAGCCGAAGAAAAAAAGTTCTTCTGGGGAGGCGAAGCCGCCTCCGCGCCGCCGGAGGGCTTAACAAAAGCAGGCAAACCGAACAAATGCGCGTTTTCGCCTTTTCATCAGCGGCTCAATGTGGTATAATGGGTAGGTTATGAGGAGGCTACATTGAGCATTGCAACGCCCAAAACCCCCAACTTGATCGACACGGTCGGTGCGGGCTACCGGGCGCTGAACCGTCGCCTGTGGGTAATCACGATCCCGGCTGGGTTCAGCTTCTACCTGTGGCTTGGTGCGCCCTTGGGGTTGGGTGCCTTGGCTGAACGGATGCAGACGCGCCTCGCCGCACTGGAAGACTTCATCAAGGCACCAGGGCAAGCAGAGGTGTTGATCGAACGGATCTTGTTGAGCGATCTGCGCTTGGTGTTGGCATGGCTCAATTTCGTGCCCGTACTGCCCCCACCCCTAGAGGCGAGTGAGAGCGCCGTTGGGCTGAGTAGCATGGGCCAATTGCTCGGCGTGGTGGTCTTGATCAACCTTTTGACGCTACTGCTCAGTAGCTACTTCTTGACCCTCTTGAGCGAAGTGGTTCATCAGGTGCATCGTCACCCCCGCGCGAGCCTGCGCTATGCGCTGCGGGTGGCGCTCACCATTATTGGCTACCTAGTGGCCCTCTTGGGGGTGGGGTTCATTTTGGCGCTGCCCTTTCTCGCCCTCTCGACCTTGGTGATCTTGACCCTACCCCAGACAACCCTGCTCATTCTGCTCGCTTGGTATGTCGTCATCTTTTGGGCCTACATCTATACCGGTTTTGCGCCCGAAGCGATTCTGATTAGCCGTGCCGGGCCGTTACGCGCCATTTACTACAGTGTCAATATGGTACGACACAACATGGCAGGGACACTGGGGCTCTTGATTTTGAGCTACGTCATTGTGAGCGGGCTGAGTATTGTCTGGCGGCAGCTTGCCGTCAACCCACTCGGGTTGACCTTTGCAATCTTGATGAGCGCCTATGTTGGAAGTGGGCTCTGTGCCGCACGCTTGGAATTTTATCGTCAGCGCTGGATGTGATATAGAAAGTCAGCATACCCTATGAGCAACGAAGAGAGCATCGCAAGCCTAACGCCATCCTATGGTGCCGACCAGATTACCGTGCTAGAGGGACTCGAAGCGGTACGCAAGCGCCCCGGTATGTATATTGGCCCCACGGACGTCAATGGTCTGCACCATATGATCAAGGAGGTCGTTGACAACTCGGTAGACGAGGCCCTGGCTGGCTATGCCACACGCATTGAGATTGTCATCTATGCCGATGGCTCGGTACAGGTGAGTGATAATGGACGCGGCATTCCCGTAGACATCAATGCCAAGCATCAGGTCTCGGCCTTGCAATTGGCCGCGACCGAGTTGCACGCCGGGGGCAAGTTTGGCGACGGGGGCTATAAGGTCTCGTCGGGGCTCCACGGCGTGGGCCTCTCGGTGGTCAATGCGCTCTCAGAGTGGATGCGGGCTGAGGTGCGTCGCCACGGTCAACTCTGGGTGCAGGAGTATCGCATTGGCAAGCCGCAAGCCCCCGTGCAGGCGGTTGGCCCCGCCGAAGGAACGGGCACGAGTATCCATTTCAAGCCCGATATAACCATTTTTAAGGATGGCATTGACTACAATTTTAAGACGATCTCGCAACGTCTGCGCGAGATGGCCTATTTGACCAAAGGTTTGCACTTCCGCTTCTGCGATGAGCGTGATGGGCGTGAGGTCAACTTCTACTTTGAGGGCGGGATTATTAGCTATGTGCGCCATTTGAATAAAGATAAAGCGACGTTGCACAAGCAGCCCTTCTATGCGGAACGCATGGTCAATGATGTAGCGGTTGAAGTGGCAATGCAGTATACCGGCACCTATGATAGTGATTCGGTCTACGCATTTGCCAACAATATTAACAACACCGACGGTGGGGCACACATCTCAGGCTTTCGCACCGCCCTCACGCGGGTGATCAACACCTATGCGCGCGCCAAGAGTATCCTCAAGGAGAATGAGGCCAACCTCACGGGCGATGATGTGCGCGAAGGGCTAACCGCCGTGATCAGCGTGAAGTTGAAGGATCCGCTCTTTAGCTCGCAGACTAAAGAGAAATTGGTGAGCCCTGAGGCGGCGGGCGCGGTGGCGACCGTGATCGGTGACGATTTTGCCGCCTGGCTTGACGAGAATCCAAGCGAGGCGCGACGCATCATCGAAAAGACCCTCGCGGCTGCCCGTACACGCTTGGCTGTCCAGAAAGTAAAAGAGACGGCGCGCAAGAGCGCCATGGAGGGCTTCTCGCTCCCTGGCAAACTGGCCGATTGCTCCGATACCAACCCGGCCCGCTGCGAACTCTACATCGTCGAGGGCGATAGCGCCGGTGGCACCGCCAAGCAGGGACGTGACCGACGCTTCCAAGCGATTCTGCCGCTACGCGGCAAGATCCTCAATGTCGAAAAGAGCCGCATGGACAAGATGCTCTCCAATGCCGAAGTCAAGGCACTGATTACGGCCATCGGCACCGCGATTGGAGAGCAGTTTAGCCCCGATAAGTTGCGCTACCATCGGATCATCTTGATGGCGGACGCGGACGTAGACGGAAGCCACATCAGAACATTGCTCCTCACCTTCTTTTTCCGCCACATGCGTCAACTGATTACCAGTGGCCACCTCTTCATCGCCCAACCCCCCCTTTACCGCATCAAACATGGCAAAGAGCAGGTCTACACCTACTCGGATGCCGAGCGCGACACCTATTTGGGCAAATTGAGCGAAACGGAACGGCAACGGGTCGGCATCCAGCGCTACAAAGGTCTCGGCGAGATGAACGCCGAGCAACTCTGGGAGACGACGCTAAACCCGGCGAATCGCGTGATTCTGCAGGTGAATCTGGAGGATGCGCAATTGGCCGACGAGACCTTCACCATGCTCATGGGCGACCTGGTGCCGCCGCGTCGCCGCTTCATTCAGACCCATGCGAGTGAAGTGACGGATCTGGATGTGTAAAACCACCTATGTGTTCCGTGTTGGTGGCTTCGCCACCAACACGGAACACATAGGTGGTTTTTGGGGATTGCAACACACTGCTTGTCCCATGTTGACGGCAATGCCATCAACATGGGACAAAGAGCACAGCCTAATACAAGAACATCGGCTTGCCGATCAGGTGGGTAATGTGCGGGCGGTAGCTCTCAGTGTCGTACAACTCCGGCACATCCACGCGCTTCAAACCGCGTGTACAAGTGTCTACGAGGACAGTGGTATAGACGCCGTTCTGCAGAGCGACCATCACCCCGTCGTGGCCCTTCTCGAGTTGCTGAATGGCCAAGTGGCCGTATGAGGTTGCGACCATGCGATCAAGCGAGTCGGGCGCTCCGGCGCGCATCAGGTAGGCAAGCTGCTGGTTGACCACATCAATGCCGGTGAGCTTCTGCAGGGCTTCGCCCACGATCTGACCGATGCCGCCGAGCTTCTTGTGGCCATAGGCGTCCTCTTGGCCATACTCGACCACCTGGCCGCCGAGCATGCTGGCCCCTTCAGAGACGACAACTACTGCGTAGTTACTTGGGTTGGAGCGACGATCCTCAACCACAAACTTAGCGACCCGTTCAATATCGAAGGGCACCTCACTGATCAGCGCCCGGTCGGCATCGGCCAAATAGGCCGCAATCAGCGCTGTCTCGCCACTGTTGCGCCCGAAGAGCTCGATCACCGCGAGGCGCTCGTGGCTGCCTGCGGGGGTGCGTAGCGCATTGATGAACTCGACGCTGCGCGTCACCGCCGTGCTAAAACCGATGCAGTAGTCGGTACCGAAGACATCATTATCCATCGTCTTCGGGATCGCAATCACGCGCACCCCCTCTTGGTGCATACGTACCCCATAGCTCAAGGTGTCGTCACCACCTATTGGAATGAGCGTATCAATGCCAAGATGCTCCAGTACGCGCAAGACATGGGGCGTCGCATCGGCAAACTTATCTTCAACGGTAAACTCAAACTTATCTTTGAGAAAACTGGGCATAGTCCCAGGTTTTACCCGTGCCGGATTGGTACGCGAGGTGTGCAAGTGGGTGCCACCAGAGCGATCAATCGTGCGCACACTCGTGGGCGTGAGAGTCTGCACCCATTGCGCCGCATCTTCCAGATCGTCCAGGTTGTAGTTGAGCAACCCTGCCCAACCATTCCGAATACCGATGACCTCCCATCCATTCGCGGCGGCCCGGTTGACCACTGCCTTAATACAGGGATTCAGCCCAGGAACGTCGCCACCGCCAGTGAGGATCCCGATACGCATCAGTTACTCCTTTACTCCTTTGTAATGCCCCAGAGAACAATTTGTTAGCGCGAAAAAGCTCTGGGCCGCGCCGCTTGGCTTCGACAGGCTCAGCCAGCGGCGCGGTGGCTCGGTGGCTCGGTGGCTGAGCTTGTCGAAGCCAGCCTGTCGAAGCCACCGCGAGGTCGCCTGCCAACCCAAGGCTTTTTCGCGCTAACAACAATTTTTTCTTCCGTGGGAAGAAAAAAAGTTCTTCGCGGGAGGCTTCGCCTCCCCCGACCCCCCGCCAGGGTGGCCCACCTCATTCTCTATGATTGTACTGAGTCCGGTGCGTACTGATGGTTAAGAAAATGTGCCCTAAGCTTAACAATTGCACTACCTTGACTCCCAAGCCCCCAAAGGCGTGCCACTATGCTATAATTTCGCCATCCCCACGCGATGAGCAGCGTAACTCGGTTACGAACCAGATGAAGCAGGGAGGATCGATGACGCACGACCCCACGGTTCAAGCGCCTGGCGATGCGGCCACGCCACTTTTTGATATGTTTGCTCCGGCAAGCTATGAGGCATGGCGTGCTGCTGCCGAAAAGACGCTCAAAGGCGTTCCGTTCGAGAAGAAGTTGTTGACGAAGACCTATGAGGGGTTGCAGCTTCAGCCGATCTACAATGCGGCTGATGTTGCCGAGTTGCCCCAAGTCGCTTCGTTGCCCGGCCAAGCTCCGTTCCTACGTGGTACCCAGGCCGAAGGCTACCTCGCCCACCCCTGGATGGTCGCCCAGGAGTTGCCCTATCCGACGGCGAGTGCCGTCAACCAAGCGGCCCATGAGGATCTGCCCCGCGGCTTGAGTATGCTCCATGTCATCCTTGACCAGGCGAGCCGCCATGGTTTTGATCCCGATCAGGCCCCGGTGCCGATTGTCGGTCAGGGGGGTACGTCGCTGGCCTCTAGTGCCGATCTGTTGGTACTCTTGGAGGGTATTGATCTTGCCAAGACGCCCATCCGCATGGCGGCAGGTACGGCGGGTTTGCCGCTGTTGGCTCTGCTGCTCGCTACCTATGAGGGCGATCCCGCTGATCTGCGCGGTGGCTTGCTGATGGATCCGCTGGCGGTGCTGGCTGCCCACGGTGCGCTCCAGGGGCCGCTGGCCCAGAATTATGACGAGTTGGCCGCCTTGACCGCTTGGGCGCTTGAACATGCGCCCCACCTGCAGACGATTGAGGTTGCGACCCATCCCTACCACAATGCTGGTGCAAGTGTGGTGCAAGACCTCGCTTTTGCCTTGGCAACCGGCGTGGCCTATCTGCGGGCGATGCAGGAGCGTGGCCTTGAGGTCAATCGTGTCGCACCACGCATGCAGTTCGCCTTCTCGGTGGGTGCGCCCTTCTTTATTGAAATGGCGCGCCTGCGTGCCGCCCGCATGCTCTGGGCGCGGATTGTGGCCGCCTTTGGGGGCGATGAGCAGGCCCAGCGTATGCACATCCACGCTCGTACCTCTGCGTGGACCAAGACGCGCAATGATGCCTACAACAATATGCTGCGGGCAACCTCTGAGGCGTTCGCGGCGGTGATGGGGGGCTGCACGAGCCTCCATGTCAGCCCCTTCGATGAGCCGTTGGGCCTGCCTGATGAGTTTTCGCGGCGCGTTGCGCGGAATGTGCAGATCATTCTGCAAGAGGAGTGCCACTTTGTGCGCCTGATCGATCCCGCTGGTGGCGCTTGGGCGGTTGAGAAGCTCACCGATGAGATTGCGCGTTTGGCTTGGACGCTCTTCCAAGAGGTGGAGGGCCAGGGCGGGATGGTCGCCGCACTCGCTGCGGGCTTGCCACAGACCCAGATTACTGCGACGCGCCATGAGCGCTTCAGCCAGATTGGCCAACGCCGCGAGGTGATCATTGGGGCCAATATGTTCGTCAATCTCAAGGAGCAGCAACCCACCGCCCGCACGGTGGATTATGCCGCGCTTCAGGTGGAGCGTAGCACTGAGGTGGGCCACCTGCGTGCCGCCCGCGATCCCGCTGCCCTACAGAGCGCCCTCGCGGAGGTTGCAGGCAATGCGCCCCAAGTCTGGATCACTGGTGCGGTCGCTGCGGCCCGCCTGGGTGCAACCATTGGCGAGCTGGCCGTGACCCTGCGCGGCCCCACGAGTCCTACCAATTGCATTACGCCGCTGCCGGCCCATCGCGCCAGTGAGCAGTTTGAGGCGTTGCGCCAGAATGCCGAACAGTATGCAGCCCGTACCGGCGCACGCCCCAGTGTCTTCCTGGCAGGCATGGGGCCGCTGGCCCAGCACAAGGCCCGCGCCGATTTTGCCACCGGCTTCTTTGAGGCGGGGGGCTTTGCGGTGATCAGCGGTTCGGGCTTCACAAGCCCTGAAGAGGCCGCCGAAGCCGCCCAAGCCTCCGGCGCACCCATTGTGGTCATCTGCGCCACCGACGACCGCTATCCTGAACTGGTGCCGCCGCTGACAAAGCTGCTCAAGACGGCCAATCCAGAAACGACCGTCATCTTGGCGGGCTATCCCAGCGAGCAGCTTGAGGCCCACCGCGCCGCTGGCGTGGACGAGTTTATCCACCTGCGTGCCGATTGTTATGCGATCCTCGCGCACCTCCAGCAGACGAAAGGAGTGGCCTCGTGAGTAATCCCGATTTTACCTCTATGCCCTACAATGGCCCCACAGCGGCTGCCGATGCCACGCGCTGGCAGGCGGAGGCGGAGGCTACGACAGGGCGTAGCCTCGATGAGCAGCTTTGGCAGACGATGGAGCAGATTCCGGTGCGCCCGCTCTATACGGCGGCGGATATGGATCGCTTGGAACACCTTGGCTTTACCGCTGGTCTGCCGCCCTATCTGCGTGGCCCCTATCCGACCATGTATGTCGCCCAGCCTTGGACGGTGCGCCAGTATGCGGGCTTCTCGACGGCTGAGGCGAGCAATGCCTTCTACCGGCGCAACCTCGCCGCTGGCCAGAAGGGGCTCTCGGTCGCCTTTGACTTGGCCACCCACCGTGGCTACGATTCGGATCACCCCCGCGTGGTGGGTGATGTGGGCAAAGCTGGCGTGGCCATTGACTCGATCCTGGATGCCAAAATCCTCTTCGACGGCATCCCCCTCGATCAGATGTCGGTCTCGATGACCATGAACGGCGCGGTGGTGCCCATCCTTGCCTTCTATATCGTTGCCGCCGAAGAGCAGGGCGTGAGCCATAAGCAGCTCACCGGCACCATCCAAAACGACATCCTCAAAGAGTATATGGTGCGCAACACCTACATCTACCCGCCTGAGCCATCCATGCGGATCATTGCCGACATCTTCGCCTATACGGCGCAGAACATGCCCAAGTTCAATAGCATTAGTATCTCTGGCTACCATATGCAAGAGGCGGGCGCAACGGCGGATCTGGAGTTGGCCTATACCCTCGCCGATGGGCTAGAGTATGTACGCGCTGGGATCAAGGCGGGCATGACGATTGACAGCTTTGCGCCGCGTCTCTCCTTCTTCTGGGCCGTGGGCATGAACTATTTCATGGAGGTGGCCAAGATGCGCGCCGGGCGGCTGCTCTGGGCCAAGATCATCCAGCAGTTCGCGCCCAAGGAGGTCAAGTCGCTGGCGCTGCGTACCCACTCGCAAACCTCGGGCTGGAGCCTGACCGAGCAAGACCCCTTCAACAATGTGGCGCGTACATGCATCGAGGCGATGGCGGCGGCCTTGGGCCATACTCAGTCGCTGCATACCAATTCGCTCGATGAGGCGATTGCGCTACCCACCGATTTCTCGGCCCGTATCGCCCGCAATACCCAACTCTTCCTGCAGGAAGAGACCGGCATCTGCAAGATTGTAGACCCCTGGGGCGGTTCCTACTACCTTGAACACCTCACCGATGCCCTGGCCCGCCGCGCCTGGGCCCATATCGAAGAGGTTGAAGGGCTTGGCGGCATGGCCAAGGCGATTGAAGCGGGCGTGCCCAAGCTCCGTATCGAAGAGGCTTCGGCCCGTCGTCAGGCCCACATCGATTCGGGCCAAGAGACGATTGTCGGCGTCAATAAGTACCGCCTCGCCCAAGAAGCGCCCATCGAAATCCTCGAAGTGGACAACACTGCGGTACGCCAATCCCAGCTTGAGCGCCTGGCCAAGCTGCGGGCCGAGCGCGACGAGACGCGGGTGCAGTCTACCTTGGGGGCACTGACCGCCGCCGCGCAGAGTGGCGAAGGCAACCTGTTGGCCCTCGCCATCGAAGCCGCACGGGCGCGGGCCAGCCTTGGCGAGATTTCGCTGGCCATGGAGCAAGCCTTTGGACGCTACCAAGCGGTCATCCGCTCCATTTCAGGCGTCTACAGCAGCGAATACAGTGACGCCGAACACGTCAGCCGTGTGCGCACCCTGGCCGACGAGTTTGCCCAGCACGAAGGGCGGCGTCCGCGCATCCTCGTCGCCAAGATGGGTCAAGACGGCCACGACCGTGGGGCCAAGGTGGTAGCCACCGCCTTCGCCGACCTCGGCTTCGACGTAGACATTGGTTCGCTCTTCCAGACCCCCGAAGAGGTGGCGCGCCAAGCGGTTGAAAACGATGTCCACATTGTCGGCATGAGCTCCTTGGCCGCTGGTCACAAAACCCTGCTACCGCAGTTGGTCACAGAACTCCGCAAGCAGGGGCGCGACGACATCATGGTAGTGGTTGGCGGCGTCATCCCAGCCCAAGACTACGCCTTCCTACGCGAGCATGGGGCTGCGATGATCTTTGGTCCCGGCACCGTCGTGCCCGTCGCCGCCGAGAAGCTGCTGATGCAACTGCGCGAACGGCTGGAAGAGGTGTGATGAGGGGTGGGGTAAGCCCCTTTGAAAGGTATTACGGCATGAGTTTAGGTAGGCAGCCGAACGACGAGATCTTCGCCGTCTCGGTGATGGGCGGTGTCAAGGGTGGCCACGACGGGCTGCCCGGTCAGAGTAGCGGCGGCGGTGGCGGTGCCAGCCCGGGTGCCCGCCGCCGTCGCCTCGCCACCGAAGACTATGTTGCCGGGGTGGCTGCGGGTGACCGCACCATCCTAGCGCGGGCGATTACGCTGATCGAGAGCAATGCAGCGGGCCACATCGCCCAGGCCCAGGAAGTCCTCCAGGCGCTGCTGCCACGCACCGGCAACGCCCTGCGCATCGGCGTCACCGGCGTGCCCGGTGTTGGCAAAAGCACCTTCATTGAATCATTCGGCCACATGCTCTGCGAGGCGGGCCATAAGGTCGCCGTCCTCGCTGTAGACCCCTCAAGCAGCTTGACGCGGGGCAGCATCCTTGGCGACAAGACGCGCATGGAGCTGCTTTCGCGCCATGCCAACGCCTACATCCGCCCCTCGCCCACTGGCGGCAGCCTGGGCGGGGTGGCCCGCAAGAGCCGCGAGACGATGCTCCTCTGTGAGGCCGCAGGCTTCGACGTGATCCTCGTCGAGACCGTTGGGGTCGGGCAGAGCGAAGTGACGGTACGCGGCATGGTGGATTTCTTCCTGCTGCTGATGCTCGCCGGAGCGGGCGACGAGCTCCAAGGCATCAAGAAGGGCATCATGGAATTGGCCGACGCCCTCGTCATCACCAAAGCCGACGGCGACAACCAGGCTAAAGCGAAGGGGGCCCAAGCCGACTACAACCGGGCCTTGCACTACATGGCCCCCGCAACCAGCGGCTGGCGCACCCGCGCCTACACCTGCTCATCGCTCAGCGGCGAAGGTATCCCTGCCGTCTGGGAGGTCATTCAGCAATTCCGCAGCGAAACCGAAGCTTCGGGGGCCTTTGCCGAACGGCGCAGCGCCCAAGCCCGCGACTGGGTAAGCAGCCTGATCGAAGACTACCTGCGTAGCCGCTTCTACGCCCACCCCGCCGTCCGCAACCAGATGCCCGCCATTGAGTCCGCCGTAGTCGCGGGCGAACTGCCCGTCACCGCAGCGGTGCAACAACTGGTGAAGCTCTACGAGGGTTGAGGGTGAGAAGCTTCTGAAAAGTCTATGAACTGGCGTTGGAGTGCCGGCTTCAGCCGGCTAAAGCCGGCACTCCGGCGTGTGCCCACGAGCTTTTCAGACAGCTTCTGAATTCTGGCAGCGGCAAAACCGCTCCATCCCCAGTATGAACCCAAACGACACCAACATCGGCAAACGCTACAATGGTTTCTTTGCGGTGGTGCAATATGCCACCCTCAGCTTCAGCTTGGTCGAACTTGTTAGTGCATGGGTATTTCGCTCACCAACGCTAGGCATGGTTGCAGCTATTACAGCGGCATTAGGGCTACTCTTTGCAGTGGCTCGCATCCTCCTGAGCTGGGGGCAAATGGTCAATAGCCTTGTGATGACAATCAGCGCAACAGCGGTTGCCGGGCTGCTCTATACGCTTATTCTGCCCGAACTGCTGGCGGGCTTTATGCTCTTTCCGCTGGCAATGATGGGCCTTGCACTGTTGGGCCATGTTGTTAGGGAAGCAGAAACTTCTAAGGGAAGCGGATGTTGTTGATTGCCCCGTTGCTTTGCCACTAGGGTGTATAATGAACCCAATAACGCTTAGCCAAGGGCATCCATGCTGCTTACCTATGAAAATTTTGTTGCTGTTCTCCTTGGGGCTATCGAACGCTCAGGCTTAAACATTGCCTATACCCAAGAGTTACTCGATACCCATGCGCTCGGACGTAGCCTGACCATTACATGCCTGCCTGATGAGCTTGAGGACGATAGTGGCCCCGAAGAGCCGCCCCTGCGTGCGGTGATTGCGTTTCGCTGGTCGCCAGAGTTTACCGTCTTCTCGCTGCGCGGCGGCGATTCGCTCGATGACATTGAGCGCTTTGTAGATGAACGCCTCTTTGCCCAAAGTTACGCCGGGCCTTCCCTTGATGTCGAGGTGACCTACTTTCTGCCCCTCAATTTTGACCAACAACGCGATGTGGCTAGTCTGCCTTTGGTTGCCCACGGCATCCAAGAGTTGCATAGCTCCCTCGTGGAAGACAGCGCGGTCATGCGGGTAGATAGTATCATCTCCTTCGATCCCGGCGGTGTCGCCCGCGTGCGTACGATTACCGCCCTGCGCGTCTGGAATCTGAACGATGCGCTCTATGATGCCGATCTGCTCGCCTTGACCTTCGAGGAGCTCTGTGCTGAACTCCACGCAATGCTGGAGTTGCTCTATGCCCAGTTTGGCTCGGCGCACGAGCGTAGCGACGACGATTCCGATAGCTTGCCGGGCGACCGGCGCTATTTTAAGCCGCCTACGGCGTAGTGCCGGGATGCGAGGACGCGAGGACGCGAAGACGCGAAGACGCGAAGACGCGAAGACGCGCCACCCGCCCCCTCGCCACCCGCCTCCTCGCCTCACACATCCTCGCCTCACGCCCCCTCGCCTCACACATCCTCGCCTCACGCCCCCTCGCCTCACGTATCCTCGCCTCACGCATCCTCAGCATATGATCTTTTCTACAGATGCCCTTGCCGCACTGAGCGTCCCTGGGGTTACGGAGCGGTGGCAGGCGGTTCAGGCTCAGTTGCACCCACAGTTGGCCGCGTTGGCCACTGAGGTGGCGACGGCAGCCCAGCAGGCGCTGCCGCGCCAGTGGCCGCTCTATGAGGTCAGCTATAAGAGCCAGCGTGCGATCCATCGCGGGCCGGGGCGACGTGTGCCGATTAACGACTATTGGGTTGCCTTTGATCGCCCGCCCCGTGGTGCCGGGGTGCTGCTGGCGGTGAGCGCCGCCGAACAGGCGCTACTGGTGGGTCTGCAACTCTGGGGGTCGCGTAAGCCCCAACTGGCGCGCCTCTGGGAACTGGCGCGGCCCGTCTGGTTGCCCCTGATCGAACGGATTGAGCAGATCGGCCAGGCTCGTTTTGCCCAGCCCAAGCCGCTTGCTCAGGCCGCAGTTGAGCAGCCCGACACCCTCTGGATCGAGCGCTACCTCGCCCATCAGCGTGCAAGCTACCTCTGGGCTGGCTTTGTCTACCCCTGGGATGCCCTGCCGCCCGATCTCACACCACGCCTGATTGCTGATGTCCTGGCGCTCTTGCCGCTCAACGAGGCGCTCATGGAGCAGGTTGAGGCCCATGAGCCATTGCGCCCAACTCTGCTGCGCGAACATAGCCATGCCTATGCGTTCACTGGGCTGCCCCCGATTGAGCTCCTGGTTGAACGGATGCGTGCCCGTGGCTTTACGATCAACGAATTGACCCTGCGCTCCTACCATGTGGCGCTGCAAACACGCCCCTTGGTCATTTTGCCCGGCATCAGCGGTACGGGCAAAACGCGCCTGACGCGCCTCTATGCCGATGCGGTCTATGATCTTGCGCCTGGCCGTTCCAATCCCTACTACCTGCTGGTGGCAGTGCAGCCCGATTGGCACAATGCCCGCGATCTCTTGGGCTACTACAATGCGCTCACCGGCAGCTACCACGCAACACCCTGCCTGCGCTTTCTGCTGCAAGCCGCTGCCGATCCGCAACAGCCCTACTATCTCTGTCTCGACGAACTGAACCTAGCCCGCCCCGAATACTACCTTGCGCCGCTGCTCTCGGCCATGGAGACGAGCGACGGCCTGATTGATCTCGGCACCCCCACCAGCGAAGTCCCTCTGGTTGGCGGGGGCCACCTGCAGAACCCCTTGCGCCTGCCCCTGAATCTACGGATCATCGGCACCGTCAATGTGGACGAGAGCACCTTTGCGTTGAGCGACAAGCTGCTCGACCGGGCCAATGTGATTGAGTTGACCGATGTAGACCTAGCGGGCTTTCGCGCCAACTATCCCGGCCCACTCGACGAGCAACTCTGGGCCACCCTTGTGGCGGTTCACCAGAGCATGGCGGCGGCGGGGCATGCCTTTGGCTACCGCACGATTGGCGACATCCTACGCTTCATCGAGCAGGCCCAAGGCACGCTCAGCCCCAGCCAGGCGCTCGATCTGCAACTGAAACAGCGCATCCTACCACGGCTACGGGGCGAAGAGGGGCCACGGCTGCGCCGCGCCCTCAACGAACTACTCAGCCTCACGCTAGGCAGCGACATAAACAACTGGCAGCGCGCCGCGCTCATCAGTACCGAACAACTCGCTGCCGCCCCCTACCCCGCAAGCGCCGCCCGCCTGCGCCGCATGCTGGAACGCCTCGATCAGGAGGGCTTTAGTGATTTTTATGGGTAGGGAAGGAGGCGAAGAGGCGAAGACGCGAAGGCGCGAAGACGCGAAGACGCGAAGACGCGAAGACGCGAGGGCGCGAGGGCGCGAGGGCGCGAGGGCGCGAGGGCGCGAGGGCGCGAGGGCGCGAGGGCGCAAAGGCAAAGCCGCGATAGCTTCACCTCATGCCCCCCTCTGTGTTCTCTGTGCCTCTGTGGTAAAAACCTCTGTACCTCTGGAAAACCTCTCTCACCTCAACGCAACCTACGCCCAGCCAAGCCAGCGCCCCACAGATCAGGATCAAGGCGCGCATCCTCAGCGGGATGAAAGAGTTGACGCACATCACTGGCCCGCCGCAGTTGACCAAAGGTAGTCGCAATAAAGGCAACCCGACGCAGCCGGGCGGCAGGCACCGGCAGCGGCAACTCAGCCAACGGCCCCAACTCAATCCGGTAGTAGCGTTCCGCAGCACGGGGATGCTCAGGCTCATCGGGCAACAACTCAAGGCGCGTCGCAATCCGATAGCGCAACACCGGCGCATAGTAACGCACCGCCCAGCGTTCAGGCCCAAACGCCGCCGTCTGATAAAACGCGAGATAATCGGCAGCCAAGCGGGAGGGCACCCGCGCCAGCGGCACCCGATACCAACCCGCCTCACGGGCCAGCGCCAAATCACGCGGGCGCGTCACCACCACCACCAACACCCGCGCATCATCCTCGGGGTCTTGCGAGATCATACATACTCCTTATTCATACCATGTAGGGTCGGGGGTTTGGGAGAGGCGAAGCCTCCCCCGAAGAACTCTTTTTCGTTCGTGTTGGCGGCTGCGCCGCTAACACGAACGCAAGAAGTAGGGTTGGGGCATAGCCCCAAAGCGGATTTTAGGGCGACAGCCCCAAACATACCCTCTACATGATCTACCGCTCGAACAAGGAAAAAGTTATGCTCAGAATCGCATTAAGCCTGATATTGCTCTTCAGCCTCGTGGCTTGCACCACCAACCAAGCGCCCATCAGCGCACAATTTGATGCAGTGGAGTTATTGGGCAGCACCAGCGAAGGCTTTGCGCGGGCCTACAGCCCAAAGCCCTTCAGCTTTCCCCGCGATCACGGGCCGCACCCAGCGTACCAATTCGAATGGTGGTACTACACCGGCAACCTCTACGCTGGGGCGCGCCATTTTGGCTACCAGCTCACCTTCTTCCGCAGCGCCCTCAGCCCCAATGCGCCCACACGGGACTCAGCCTGGGGCACCAACCAGATCTACATGGCCCACCTAGCACTCAGCGACAGCGCCAACGAGCGTTTGTACGCCTATGAGCGCTTCAGTCGCGGCGCGGCAGGCTTAGCGGGTGCCACCGGCGAACCCTTCCGCGTCTTCCTCGAAGACTGGTCGGCTGAAGGGAGCGGCCCAGCAGGTATGCAGATGCACCTACAAGCCGCCGAAGGGCCCGTCGCGCTCGACCTAAACCTCGTGAGCGAAAAGCCCCCCGTACTCCACGGCGAAGCCGGGCTCAGCCAAAAAGGGCCAACCCCAGGCAACGCCTCGTTCTACTACTCACTCAGCCGCATGGCCACCAGCGGCAGCATCATGCTTGAAGGCGAGCGCCACAACGTCAGCGGAACAAGCTGGATGGACCACGAATGGGGCACCAGCGCCCTTGAGGGCGACGCCAGCGGCTGGGACTGGTTCAGCATCCAGCTTGAGGACGGGCGCGAGCTCATGTACGCCCAGGTACGCACCCCGACCGGCCTCAGCTACAGCTTCGGCAGCCTGATCGCAACCGACGGCCAAAGCCAAGCGCTCGTCCCCGAACACATAGAACTCGAAGTCCTCAACACATGGACAAGCCCACGCAGCGGAGCCACCTACCCAGTCGGCTGGCGGCTCAACCTGCGCGACCACGCCATAAACCTCGAGATCGAACCAACCTTCAACGCCCAAGAACTCCCCCTGAGCATCATCTACTGGGAAGGCGCAGTGCGGATACGCGGCACACAAGGCGAACAACCACTCAGCGGCCATGGTTATGTCGAACTAACCGGCTACGGGCCACAGCCTGGGGGCCGAGTGCGCTAAAAAACGCATCGCGGCGGGGGTTTGGGGAAGGCTTCGCCTCCTCCAAAAAATCCTTGTTAGCGCAAGCCTTGGGTTGGCAGGCGACCTCGCGGTGGCTTCGGCAGGCTCAGCCACCGCGCCGCTGGCTCGGTGGTTGAGCCTGCCGAAACCAGCCTGTCGAAGCCAAGCGGCGCGGCCCAGAGCTTTTTCGCGCTAACAAAACCGAACAAAAAACCTGATGTGGAACTTCGCCCCACATCAGGTCTTAGACCAATTACCCTTGAACATGCCGCATTATCAAGAACACTAAAACCTATTGGGACGCCATTGTTCGGCAATCTGCAATCTACAATCTACAATCGTCTTAGCGCGACAGCCCCACTACATCTAGTGGACTTCTCCACACCATATCCACAACATGTGGACAACCCCTAAATACGCGCCAACGTAATCACCGCAGGCACCCGATTAAACATCCAAAAACCAAAAGGAAGCCCAATAATCACCGTACAGAGCGCCCAAGCAACCGTCATCCAGAGGGCACTCAACCACCAGCCCACCAAAACAAACCAGATCGCCCGCACCAACAGATTCACCTGCGGCAGCGACGTGCGATAGACCTCACCCGTAGTTGTAACCACAAACTGATCACGCTGCGGCTTCAGCGTCGTCACCTGCGGCAAGCGATTCAACATCCAGAGGCCCACCGGCAGACCCACAATGGTCACACAAAAGACCCAAGCCACCGAAGCCCAGAGCGCACTAAACCAGAGGCCAAAGGCAAAGAAATAGATAATCCGTAGAATAAGCAGCAACATAGAACCCTCCTTATTTCCCTGGTTGGTAAGACGTCAGGAGGGGGAGAAAGGTTGCTTATCCCATTTCAGATTGGAGATTGGAGATTGGAGATTGCCGCACATGGCGGCCCAATGGGCTTGAGCGTTACTGGTTATGCGGAGTGTTCATGAGGTAATTGGCATGTTTTTGAACAAGATATATAACTAAATATCAACAAGCATATCTTGTTTATTTTAGAATTTTTCTCGCTGGCCAACAATAGTATACAGTTTCGTCTCTTTCCCATGGTATATCTGCTTATGAAAAGTCGTTTCTAAACGACTAAAACCAAGGATTTGAAGATATTCCGCAATCAATCTAGGGGATACCGCCCACCATGCATCAACTGGTTTTTGTCTTTTTGCATTCGGAAGAAAGCGGATCAAGCGAGAAGCAGTCAACAACTCTACAAGAGAAAGTAACTGCCCGCGAATTCGTGGATAGAGATCGGTGACGATTACAGTATCTTTTACATGGGCTGTAACTTGTTGTAATGCAAAAAGAAGTAGCAATCCTTCGTATCTGTAATCTCTCTTGGTTCAGCCCAACATGTTGTAGCCAAAACACCCCGCAGCGCGCAACCCGGCGCTCACCAGCGGCCAGAGCGCCCGATGGTCGGCGACATTCTGCTTGCGTTCGGTACGCACCTCGACCAGATGGAGGCCGCCCGTCCGCAAGCCAGCGGTAACCGCAGCAGCAAAGCTGGGCCAATCTTGGGCGAGGGTGTAGCGAGCGCCGTAGAGTTGGGCTAAGGGGGCGAAGTCGAGGCCGTGGGGCGTGCCAAAGAGCGCTTCAAACTGATCGGTCTCGCTCGCCTGCGGCAAGAAGGAGAAGATGCCACCACCATCGTTGTTGATCAGCACAATCGTCGCATCGAGATGATACGCCTTGGCTGCCAAGAGACCATTGGCATCGTGGTAGAGCGCCAGATCACCCAGCACCATCAGCAGCGGCTTGGCCCCCGCCGCCGCCATGCCGAGCGCCGTCGAGACGAGACCATCAATGCCGTTGGCCCCCCGGTTGCCCGCGATCTGGATCGCATGGGACAACGCAGGAAAGAAGGTGTCGCAGTCGCGGATCGGCATCGAATTGGCCACAAAGAGCGTCGCCCCTGCGGGCAGCAGCGTCGCCAAGCGGGCAAAGACCCCCGGCTCACTGATGCGCTCCTGGCTCGCCAGCGCCTCCTGGATCACGCGGCGGATCACCCGCTCGGCGTTGAGCCACGCCTGGCGCCACGGGGTGGTGTGGGGCTGCGTCGCGGCGAGGCGCTCATTGAGCGCACCACAGAGGCTCAGCGGATCAACGCCCCAATGTTCCGCCGCCAGGCTCGTCGGTTCACGCCAACCCGCCCCTTCATCAACAATAAGCTGGTAGGCATCCGGGTAGCGCTGGATGTAGAGCAGCAGCGGCTTACAGGTGGGCATCGCCCCGAAGCGCAGCACAAGCTCGGGAGCATGCTGCTTCAGAAAGGTCTCATCGCGCAGAAAGGCATCATAGCTCGCACAGACGATGTTGCTATTATGGGGATCGCAGCGCACCCCCGAGAGCGGATCGGCGAGAATGGGGAAACCCAAACGTTCAGCGAGCGGCACCACCTGCGCCGCCAAGCCAGGCGGGCAACTCGGGCCACAAAGGATCAAACCGCGTTCCGTCGCCGCCAGGCGCTGCACCAAAGACGCAAGCAGCGTCGGCGGCGCAGTGCGCGGGCCGTAGGCAACCTGAATTGGCACAAGCCCACCCAACAACAGCGCATCGCTTGGCTGGCCCTCACCCCCTGCGTTGTGGGCAAGGGGAGAATCGGACGCACTGCTCGGCGTTACTATGCTTTTGGCGGATAGACTATTGGCATCGCTCGGCTGGCCCTCACCCCCTGCCCTCGCGCCCTCGTTCTGGAAGAGGGGGGAAGCTGGCACACTGCCTAGCGTTACTATGCGTTCGGCGGATAGGCTATTGGCATCGCTTGGCTGGCCCTCACCCCCTGCGTTGTGGGCAAGGGGGGAAGCTGGCACACTGCCTAGCGTTACTATGCGCTCCTTTGCGGCAAACAACCGCTCCAACAACTCCCGATCGGGGATCAGCGGCTCGCGGAAAGGCAGATTGAGATGCACCGGGCCAGCGGGCGCAGCCAGGCTCGTGGCCACAGCGCGCGCAACGACACTCCGCAGAAACGCAAGCAGCGCTGGCGTCGCATCAGGGCATGGCAGATCGCTAAACCAGCGGGTACGGGCGCCAAAGAGCGCAACCTGATCGATCGTCTGCGGCGCACCATTATCGCGCAACTCAGGCGGACGGTCGGCGGTGAGCAGCAGCAGCGGCAGCCGCGCAAGATCAGCCTCAGCGACAGCAGGCAACAGATTGGCCACCGCCGTCCCCGACGTACAGATCAACGCGGCTGGCATGGCCGTCTGCTTAGCCAAACCGAGCGCAAAAAAGCCAGCGCAGCGCTCATCGAGCTGCACATGCAGCCGTGCACGGGGGTGGCGCGCCACGGCAAGCGCCAGCGGCGTACTCCGCGAGCCAGGGCAGACCACGAAATGGCGAACGCCAGCGGCAACCAAGTGGTGGACAAGTGTAGCCACCCAGTGGGTAAGCGTTTCGATGTGATGGGACATAGTACCTCACGCCTCCAACGTCAGCCGCAGCCCCTCACGCAGACTCACCTGGGGCGCAAAACCAAGCAGCACCCGAGCGCGGTCAATCGTGGCCAGCGAATGGAGAATATCACCGCTACGGGCAGGCGCAAAGCGCACAGGTAGCGGACGAGCAGTCAGATCCTCCAGTAATCTTACCAGATCAAGCAAACTCGTCCGCTCGCCGCGAGCGATATTGATCACCTGAGCATTAGCCGCAGGCGCATCACCCGCCAGCAGATTGGCATGCACCACATCAGCCACCGCCACAAAATCGCGCGACTGCGAGCCATCGCCAAAGATCGTCACCTCAGCCCCAGTACGCGCCGCCGCACAGAAGCGCGCAATGACCCCCGAATAGGGCGAACGGGGATCCTGCCGCGGCCCAAAGACATTAAAATAGCGCAACGCCACCGCCTCCAGCGGATAGAGGCGGGCAAAGACACAAGCATACTGCTCCGTAGCCAACTTACTCACCGCATAGGGCGAAAGGGGCTGGATGGGCAACTCCTCGTGCTTCGGCAACTGCTGATCATCGCCATAGACCGCCGCCGACGAGGCAACCACCACCCGGCGCACGCCAGCACCCCGCGCCGCCAGCAGCAACTGCAACGTACCATCAACATTGACCGCATTCGTTATCGCGGGGTCATCCACCGACTGCTGCACCAGCGGCAGCGCCGCCTGATGAAAGACCAGTTCAACCCCAGCGGTGGCCCGCGCCAGCGCCGCCGGATCGCGCAGATCGCCCTCGATCAACTCGATGCTACGACGCCACGGCGCCAGATTCGCCGCGTGGCCGCTACTAAAATTATCCAAGACGCGTACATGGTCACCGCGCAGCAGCAGACGCTCCACAAGGTGACTACCAATAAACCCGGCACCGCCGGTAACGAGGGAAGTGGGCATGGAACTCGCACTCCAAAATGACACCAAAGCCAAAATCTGTTAGACTAGTCATCCAAGAACTTCACTCAGATGAAGGCTGGCAAACAACTTCTCACCACTGTCTATGCAGTGTCGATGGAGCTTATCGCGCTTCACTCAGATGAAGACTGGCAGACAACTTCTCACCCTTGAAGAAAACATATATTCAATGCGTATTTTAATTATTTCACATGTATTTGCTCCATACAATCACATTGGTTCGGTGCGTGTAAGTAAAACTGCTAAATACCTACAACAAGCCAACCATGAACTACGCATTCTCACTATGAGCAACTGTGGCTATCCGGCCACCCTCCCGCTTGAGATACCACCTGAGTGGGTAATTGCAACCCCATGGCTCAAACTACCATTGACCTTCATCAAATACCCAACCCATCCACTCGCATCAATCACCCAGCAACTGATCCGCTCAAAGCAGAGAATGATGCTCATATTAGCCAAAAAGCTCATCTTTGCTTACAGAACCATCTTCTTCTTCCCCGACATTGCGATTGGATGGTTTCCATTTGCTATGACCCATGCCCATACATTATTGAAATATTGGAAACCCGACATCATATTAGCAAGCGGGCCTTCATTTGTCTCATTGCTCATTGCTAACACCCTACATAGCCACTATCAAATCCCTTGGGTTGGCGAATTACGCGATCTCTGGGCCGATAACCACCAATATCCATATGCCGACTGGCGTCGGCCACTCGAAGCTTGGTTTGAACGCCACACCCTAGCTACAAGCGCAGGCCTGATTACCGTATCAGAACCACTAGCCCAAACCCTCCGTTGGCGCTACAACAAACCCACAGAGGTTATTTTGCATGGCTTTGATTTAGGTGATTATCCGCAAGAACGCAAGCAGATACACAATGCAAAACTTAAAATTATTTATACAGGCATTATTCATGCAGAAAAACAACAAGCCAGCCCACTATTTGCCGCACTCCAACAATTAGGCCCACGGGCAGCACAAATCCAAATCATTTTTTATAGCGCACTTAATGCTGGTACTGCCAGCATGTTAGAACAAGCACGCACCTATGGTGTTGAACACCTAGTACAATTCCATGATCTCATCCCCTATTCCGCTTCGCTTGCCCAACAGACAGCAGCAGATATACTACTCCTGCTCACTTGGATCGACCGACGCGAGCGCGGCGTCTACACCGGCAAACTCTTCGAATACTTGGGTGCACGTCGCCCCATTCTCGGCATCGGCCCGGACGATAATGTGGCAGCCGATCTGATCCACGAGCGTCAAGCGGGCATTGTTCTTCAAGACAAAGATGCCATCGCACAGCAACTACTCATTTGGCTTGACGCGAAGCAGCGCAATGGACACATCCCCGATCTACCCATCAGCGTAACTAGTGGCTTATCGCGCCAAGCGCAAACGCTGAATATGGCTGCTTTTTTAGAGCGGGTGCGAGAAGTTAGCCGTGGCTAAGAAGACGCTGGTAAATCTGTACCAACTTGGTTAACTCTACCTCTGCGTTGAGTTGCGCCGCCGCTTGGCGAGCAGCACGGCGCAACACGGTGATGCGCTCAGCATCAAGCGCATTGAGCGTTACCGCAACATCCTTGGCTGCAAATGAAGGTGCTACCACTGTAAAACCATACTGCTGGCCCAGTGCAACCATTGATGGTGAAGGACCAATGCAGACTGCAAGACCAGCATGGATGAAGTCAAAGAATTTATTGGGAAGAGAAACCAAATAGCTATAATTAGATGGATAGATATAGCAGAAACCAAGATCGTACTTCATAATAGTTTTCTGAATTTGATGAGGCTGCACAGGATTTAGAAAGCGCACACGATTTGGTGCAATTTCTTGAGCTAATTTTGTTAATTCCACAACATAAGCTGGATTACCAATCAACATAAAATCCAAACTAAATCGATGATCGCAGAGGGCAATTATCTCAATCATCGTTTCAAGACAACGCCCACGCATTGCAGCCCCATGGTGAATGAGCCTAACGCGCTCCGGATCAACGGGATGATCCGCCCCCTCAACCTCACGATACTCCGGCGCATTCATGACCACCATGGGATCAAGCTGAAACTCTGTGCGATAGCGCTCCGCTAAGGGTTCACAGACAGTCGTTGAGGCTGTCACTTGAGGTCCATAGGTATGCAGAATATAGCTAATGGCTGGGGCAAAGAGGCGACTTGCGAGACTGCCGGTCGTGAATTGAAGCGGGCTATATTCATGGGCATCAAAGACCAGTGGACAATTGTTACGTTGGGCAAGATCAGCCGCGAGGGGAAGTGCCTCCCACTCATTGGCATGCACAACATCACAGCGCAACTTTCCCGCTTTGCGTTGAGCATCACGCGCACTATTAAGGCTCATATGCCAGAGGTAGTAAAAAGTTGACCAATAGTGACCCATACGCAAGAATAGGCCAAGATTAGCCAAGCGGCGCAACGGGCGCCAATTGGGTTGGGCTATGCTGATCCAACGCACACCAGGATGGGGAGCGAGCAGTGCTGGTGGATCGCCATAGCCAAGCACAATCAGATCGTAGTGGGGTAATAAGAATTTGATCTGCCGTAGAACTCGCGCATCATAGGCAATGGGTGAGAATGAAATTAGGCAAACCGTCTGTTTCATCTGATATTAGCGCCATTCTTTCAACTGTGCCACACACCGCTCCGCCGCATGACCATCGCCGCCATAGAGCGGCGGGCGCTCAGCGGGGGGCGTGAAGTCGCGCACCGCTGCCACAATGCGCCCCGTGTCGGCACCGACGAGGCGATTCCAACCCAACTCGACCGTCTCGACCCACTCGGTTTCATCACGCATAGTAACACATGGCACGCCCAGCCAATATGCCTCCTTCTGGATGCCGCCCGAGTCGGTGAGAATCATACGTGCCGCCTGTTGCAAGCGAACCATATCGAGATAGCCGAGCGGCTCGATCAGATGCACATGCGGTGGTGGCTGGTAGCTCCCCATCAGTTTACGCGTGCGCGGATGCACCGGAAAGATCAGCGGCTCGTCAAGAGCGGCAAAGGCCGCAAGAATCGCCTGGAGGCGTGCGGGATCGTCGGTATTCTCGGCGCGATGCACCGTCGCCAGCAGGTAGCCACCTGGATTGAGCTTCAACCGCTCAAGAATGGTCGAACGATCTTGGGCACGCGCCAACGCCATCAGCAGCGCATCAGCCATCACATCACCCACCAAGTGTACCCCTTTGGTAAGCCCCTCGCGTTCAAGATTGGCTACCGCCGTACTGCTCGGGCAGAGCAGCAGGGTCGCAAGATGATCGGCCATGACACGGTTGATCTCTTCGGGCATCGTCCGGTTGAAGCTACGCAACCCAGCCTCAATATGAGCAACCGGCACCCCCAACTTAGCCGCCGCCAAAGCACCCGCCAGGGTCGAATTGGTATCACCATAGACCAGCAGCGCATCGGGGCGCTGCTCAAGCAACACCTGCTCAATAGCCGCAAGCATCGCCCCCGTCTGCGCCCCGTGGGCACCCGAGCCAATGCCCAGATTGATCTCAGGCGCAGGGATGGCCAGTTCATCAAAGAAGACCTGTGACATACCATAGTCGTAGTGTTGGCCGGTATGCACCAACAACTCACGGCACTGCTGGCGCAGCAAGCGGCTCACGGCAGCAGCCTTAATGAACTGTGGGCGCGCACCGATGATGGTGAGGATGGTCATGTGCTCTGATTAGGTTGAAACATCCACTCTACCGTCGCATCCCAATCATCACCGCCTTGAGTTTGAAACGCCGTAGCACAACGCTGCGTTTGCCTCACCCAAGCGGCAATCGCCTCAGCATTGAGCGTGCCAAGTGTAGCGTAACCAGTTTGGCGTAGATCGAGAAAGCTATTTTCATGGATGCCACCCGATTGAAGCGTTGGACTTAATAGCAACGAAGGAACACCTAAAAATGCAGCTTCATAAACCGTCATGCTAGTCATTGTGATATGTCCATGACATTTGTGAAAAAGTAAAGGAAGTGGCAGCGTTGAAGCCTGAAACCATTCACAATTCGTGTATTTTTTAGTTAATTTACTAATAAATAAATGTTGGTTTTTATAGTATGTTCTACGTAATTGTACAGGATGCAGCCTCAACAACCAAAGAACCGAAGGTGTAAGTTCAATGGTTCGAATGAGTTCATCATGAATCAAGCCATTAGGTAAAATGCCTTTTAGATAAGGTATTTCACCAGAAAATCCCCATTGAAACGTTACCATCACAATCTTGCGATCAGTCTGCATCCATGATGGCAGCACGCGCCACTCTGCGGGCAACTGTTGACGTAGCGCTGGATCAACAAAACGCTTAAACCAAGGATGTGGGATTTGTCGTACTTCGATACCCTTATGCTTAAGTGTGGAGAATGTCTTGGTACTCACATCATCCAGGGATAAAATCTTGGTTGGCAAACCATCAGCCGCTGCCGTACCCCAACCCCATGGCACAGGCGTATAGCCAATACCATGCAGCAATTCAACTACTGGTATCCGTTTCCGGCGAGCAACCTGGCACAGTGCGGGTGCTGCATTTATCGCGACAACACAGCGACAATCTGTTAGCTCAAGCAGTTGAGCATACAAATGTTGCTCATGCTGCTCTTGATACGCAACGACTTTCCCAAAGTCTAGCAAGCGCAAATGCTTAAACCGGCGCAACAAGAAGAGAATAAAGCCATTTAAGAATCGTCTACGATTAACTGAAACGGGCCTACCCCATGCCTTTGCCCCAACCAAGACATTATAGTGGAAGGCAAACTGTGCACAATGCAATCCTTTGTGCATTAACTCTTCAGCAACACTATCCAGAAGCCTTGAATAGGCCAAACCCTCTAATGTCTCACCACGATTTGCATCATGACAGCACAAGAGAACATCGCAACGTTTAAGCTTCTTAAATGTATCAGGAATAAGAATTGCACGAAATTGCTCAAGACGTAATCTAAGATGATGCGTTAGATTGCGAATATTCATAGATTAAGCGATCTTTTTTCGAAACAACAACCCAATCCGCCGTTTCTCTCCTGTTGAAAGAAAACCAAACGCTACAAGAAGTAGCGGTAATAGAAGCAGCAAGCCTAGCTTAGCAAAAACCAATGACCAAAGACTTGCCAAAGAAAGGTAATGACCAATAAGCCAGAGTAGTATCGTAATTAGAGCAATTATTGCTAGACGCCTATATTCATATACCACTGGATAGACCTTAAAAGCCAAACGCCATGCGAGAAATAGCATTATAGCATAACTGATAAAGGTCGTCCATGCTGCTGCTATCACCCCAAAAGATGGAATAAACCAGAGATTCAAAAACAAATTTACAATGGCAGCAACGACTGTAATCTGTGGAACCAGCCGCGTTTTACGACGCAGAAAGAGGTAACTGACAGGAATGAAATAGAGGCCGGAGAGCAGTTGACCGGCAATCATCCAAGGCATAAGCGCAATCGCCCCATGGTAACTCGCTGGGGTCATGATCGTAAGGATCGGTTCGGCTAACAGATGAAAACCAAGGGCAACGAAGCAGAGGATAAGGGCATAGTAGGTTGCCAACTGGCCAAGCCGTGTAGAAGCACTAAGCCCCTCGTTGGCATCAGTTCGAAAGAGGAAGGGAACCCAGGCCGCATTCATTGCGGTAGCCACAATGCTGATCAGCATGCCAAGGGTGTAGGCCAGTGAATAGATGCCCAATTGTTCAAGCGGAACATACCACTGCAAAATGGCGCGGTCGGAGAGTTGCAAGAGCCATCCGGCGAGGGCGTGGGGCACAAGCGGGAGCGAAAAGATGAGCGCGGCGTTGAGCGTCTCGCGCTCCAAAGCTAGGGTAATGTTACGCAACGTTACTACGAGGTACGGAATGAGCATAAGAATGGCAGCAGCAAAAGCCGCAACCAGCATGCCCCATACCCCCTGGCCCAGGTAGACTACCAAGCCCAGCGCGATCGCAGAGTGCAAGAGCGAACCCGCGACCGTAAGGAGTACATAGGTAACGCTCCGCTCTTGGGCTTTGAGGATGGCAAGAGGCACCAACTGCCACGAAGCGAGGAAGGTTGTCCAGATGGCGATACGAATGTAGGGTTGAAAAGATACATCAGGAAAGATAAGCGGGAAAAGGAGCGTACCAACCTGATCAGTAATGAGGGTAAAAGTAAAGCCGATGAGCAGAATCGCAACAAAAAGTGTGCCTAGAGCCCGACGGCGCGTTAGCTCATTCGTCTGGGCAAAGTAGGTAGGATAAACAAACCCGTGCAGACTGAGAGAACTCAACAGGGCAAGTATTGCCGCAACCAAGCCCGTCACAGCAAGAATGCCATAATCGGTCGGCGTAAGCACCCGCGTATAGATGGGCAACAGCAAGAAACTAATCGCTCGGAGCAACAGATCGCCCGAACTATAGACAATCGAGCGCGAGGCGAGGCCTTTGAGATCGGAGAGCATGGGGGGCGTGCCTCATGACTTCATCGCAGCAGCACGTAAAAGGAGCATCGTCTCACGAATAGTAGCAATATCACGCTCACCAATTTTCAACGAAGAGGGCAGGCTCACACCGCACGCTGAGATCTCATCTGTCACTAGGTAGTTGTTGGTCAGGCGGGCGTGGTCGGCATAGATGGGCATAGCAGAAAGCGGGAAGAAGAAGGGACGTGCATCGATCCCCTCCGCTCCTAAGGCACTCATTAGAGTGTCGCGCGAGAAGCCTGCTAGGTTCTTATCAATCAAGATTGAGTATAACCAGCAGACTGGTTCGGCCCATGGCGCAGCAGGCGGAAAGGTGATACCTGGTACGTCGGCTAACATGCGCCGATAGGTTGCTGCTAAATCAGCCCGTTTGTCCAAGGTCTGCTCAATGCGCTCCATTTGCGCTACCCCAATCGCAGCCTGAAGGTTGGTGAGCCGGTAGTTATAGCCAATCTCAGTATGCCAGTAGCGCCTCTGCTTATCCATACCATGATCGCGTAATACCCTTGCTCTGCTATCCCAAGTAACATTGTTAAGGGTGAGCATACCCCCTTCACCTGTCGTCACGATTTTGTTACCGTAGAAACTGAAGCAGCCAATGTCGCCCAGCGAGCCAACGGGCTTACCCTTATAGCGGGCTCCATGCGCTTCGGCGGCATCTTCAATAACAAAGAGCCCATGTTGGGTTGCAAGTTCCATAATGGGATCCATATCGGCTGGATGCCCATACAGATGGACGGGGATGATCGCTTTTGTCTTGGGAGTAATGTGCGCGGCAATTGCAACTGGATCAATAGTCCAAGTATCAAGCGTGCAGTCTACCATCACGGGGGTTGCTCCAGTGTGGATGACAGCGTTCGCAGTTGCTGCAAAGGTTAGGCTCGGGATAATGACCTCATCACCGGAGCCAATGCCGAGGACTTCAAGCGCCAAGTGTAGGGCAACGGTTCCATTTGATACAGCAACCGCGTGGCTCGTGTTGCAAAACGCCGCAAACTGCTGCTCAAATTGGGTCACAAACTTCCCGGCTGAAGAAATCCAGCCAGTTAAGATGCACTCACTTACATACTGCAATTCACGTTCGCCGATCGATGGCTCGGCAACTGGTAGACGAACGTGGCGATCCAGGCGCACAAGATCAGCCACCTTGCCATCCGCATCAAGCAAGGGTACGATTTTAATGTCCCCCTCCAACAAATTGAGCAATTGCTCAACGGGTGTTCCCATTGGAGCGGTAACCGAAGGTAGGTGTTTGATCGCAAGCACTTGTGACTCAAGGCCACAATCTCTCAAAAGCGCACGACGCACATCACCATCAGTAACCAGGCCCACGAAATGTTCGGTTTCTGGCTCAACAATGAGGGCAATGCCGAGGGCACCACGATCAATGGCTTGCATCACTTGCCTGATCGTAGCGCTTGATGGTACCGTGAGGATGGTAATCGTATGTTGAATGTCAAATTTCATAGGTATACCTCAGCGATTAGCGTATCACAACGCATGGATCGCTCGCGATCGGCACGATAGAGTTGTTCTGCACGGTGTAGTATTGGTTCACTTGTTTCAAAAGAAGGCGCTGACAATTGAGGCTTAGCTTCATCTAACCAATGGAGTACATTTCGCAATCCGTAGCGTTGCACGCCACGAATTGTGAAGTGTTTGAAGCCTGCTCGACGCAGGGTTAATTCTAGTCATGCTGGATCAAAGTAGCTAAGGTGTGCTCTTTGCCAATAAAAAGCCCGGTATGCAGCTTGCACCTCAAGTAACTCATCGTTTAGATTGGGGACTTCTAGCAGAAGTTTACCACCTGAGGTGGCCAATTTAGCACAATCATGTAAAAAATTCATCGGCGTTCGGACATGCTCCAAGACATGAAATAAAGTTATTACATGAAAACTCGCAGCATAGCGGATAGTAAAATCCTCATCAATGCTTCCATTGATAAATTCACCCTCTGTATGCATTCTTGCCAAACTAACACGTGCATGGCTGACATCTAATCCAGTTGCACGATAGCCCGCTTGAACCAGGGCTTCTACATAAAATCCATAGCCACAGCCGACATCTAACACCGCGCCTGCTTGTGGCGAGGCGACAGAACGCAACCAATCAACGCGTCGCTGAGTGTCCGTAGTAGTATTACTCCTTAGTAGATCAAAATCCACATCACCGACAAGTCTACGGGTCTGTTGATCATCGGCATAGAATTTGGCATCATCTTCTTCTGATGGTAGTGGGTCGAGTTGCACATGGCCGCATGTAAGGCAGCGGACAACCCTAAAATGGTTGTCATCGCGCACAGACGAACTTACAAGTTCGGGCGTTGCCAGCGAATGGCAGAGGATACAGTTCATGCGATCAATCACGACCCAACTCCCCGCGCAACCAGGCTACGTGGTCGCGCAATGCAGTGACGTGGGCAAACGTCGCTTCAACTACTATAGGCAGGGCCACAAACTCAGGGCGCTTGAGTACCTCAAGAATCCAACTATCAGGCTGGATCGGCTGATGAAGATCAGCTTGTCGATCGTTGTCGTGGATGTGAAACGCTTTGATGTATGGCGCTACCTGCTCAATGAACGCCAGACGATCAAAACCTAATGTATGTGCGCTCACGTTGAGGTGCCCGGTGTCGAGGAGAATACCAAGATTGGGATGCGGTAACGCCTGGAAGAACTGCAAGAACTCATCAGCATTCTGGAGCAGGAGTTTCCCGACCAGTTCGTGTGAGCAAATATTATTTTCAATCAGCAGGTACACCCCACGGCGCTGCGCGGTGTCAGCTAAACGATGCATCGCGCTGATGAACCGCTGGAGCGCAGCCGCTGTATCTTCAGGGTTCTGTGGCGGTGGAAAGACGAAACTCGTCGTACCAAAAGCGGTAGGATCGGTGATGAACCCGGCATGCACCGAGTAGAACGGTGCTCCTAGCTGTGCGGTAAGCTCTAAAGCCTGCTCCACCAGTTCTAAACTGTGTTGGTAGACCGTGGTGTCAGCCGAGGCGAGGTTAAGTACAAAGGGAATAGCAGGCGGTGGAAAGTAGTTATGAATGAGGTACGATCCAACTGGCAAGATGGAACAGAGTGGCTCTGCAAAATCTAACTCGACCCTGGCCCCAAGCTCAACAAACATTAGACCGCAGTTATGGTACGCCACAACCCGCGCCAAGAGTGGTTCGGTGTGCGGAAGACAGGCAGTAGACACAAAAATTGGAGCAGGTGTTACCATCATAGCTCAATGTATCCTACCAACTGACCGGCTTCACTCGCCGTAAACTGATAGCCTAGTTGTTGATATAAGTGCAGCGCTGGCTCATTTTCAGGATAGACCTTGAGTCGGATGCGCTGGGCACCATGCAACTTGGCTGCGCAATGGAGAAAAGACATAAACAATTGCCCTAGACCTTGCCTACGATCCTGCGAACTCACAATAACACCCAATGAAGGCATATCATAGCCACTATCCCAGCCGCGCAGCATGCCATAGACAGCAATGCGTTGCCCTATCCAGAGCGCATAATAGGCATCTTGACCAGTATAGGTACAGATGCGTTGCGCTTCTGTTGCCGAGAAGTCGTGCGGATGAAAGAAATGTGCAGCACCACTCGCCTCGGCATCAGCCAAAAATGTAGCAAAAGCGGCAACGTCATTCGGTTCAAGCGAGCGAATCTGGAGCTTATCAACCACCATCATATTCACCCAGATCGGCAAAGTCAATACAAGCATCGGCGGCAACTGCTCGCACCAAGCGTCGCCCAACGATCGCATCAAGCGTTGCTGGAGCAAGACCATTGGCCGGACGTTTGAACGTAAGATCGGCTGCGGTCAGTACTTCGCCAAGCTGGAGGTCGCGCTTGGCCACAATGCTACGGCGCATCCCCATCATATTGGCTTGTTCGGTCGCGGTCGGTTCCTTGATGCGCCTTCCGAGAACCAGCTCGGTGTCTCTGATTGCGCGAACCAAGCGCGCAAATTCTTGCGGATCATACGAAGTTGACTGATCTGGCCCTGGAAGGTGTTTATCTAAAGTAAAGTGCTTTTCAACCACGCAGGCACCGAGCGCCACCGCAGCAATGCAAGCAATGTCACTTTGCGTATGATCTGAATAACCAACAAGGGTGCCAAACGCATCACGCATCATCACCATAGCGTGTAAATGTGTATCTTCCAAGCGTGATGGATAGTTGGTTGTACATTGCAATAAGACGATCTGCTCATTTCCCGTGCGACGGACTGTTCGCAATGCCGTGTCAATTTCTGACAAATAGGCCATACCCGTAGATATAATCATCGGAATTCCTTTTTGAGCAGCATGACGTAGTAAATAGGGTTCAACAATTTGAATAGAAGCCAACTTAAAAGCAGAAACACCAATATCCGTAAGAAAATCTACATCTTCAACACTGTAAGGAGTGGACATGAAAAAAATATCTAGTTTTTTAGCTAAGGCAAGTAATTCACCATACACTTTCATCGCCAACTCAAGCTTTCGCAACATCTCCATTTGTGATTCTTGTGGATCGGTAGTTTGTAGTTGATAGGCTGCTTTTGGAGCGGTTGCGGTAATGATCCGTTCAGCCTTAAAGGTCTGAAATTTTACACAATCGGCCCCAGCCTCTTTTGCCTTATAGATCAATTCTTTAGCTAATTGGACATCGCCGTTATGATTAACTCCTGCTTCAGCAATGATAAAACAGGGCTGTCCTGCACCAATGCGACGATTAGCAAGTTGGATTTGCACTTCAATCACCTCTTTCTTGCATCAATAATTCAGCTATTTTCAAGTCCATGATCGTATCAATATCAATACTGCGTTCTCGCGGCATTACATAGGCAGCTACAGTTTTGCCAAACAGTGTGTCATGTAGGCGCGCCTGAGCAACCCATGTTATATCAACCGCACCATTGAGACGATAGACGGGCGGCAGCAGTTGATGCTGATAGTATACTGTCTCGTCCTTGGAAGATAAAAATGGCACGAGACATTCTTGCTCAATCCACTTCATCCAATAGGGATGGTGTTCTACCTCAACCACAGAACGGACACTATCGGCCCCCGTGCGCAATAAGGTGTCAAATGCGGATGCAAGATCTTCAACGGTACGAAGTGGCGATGTTGGTCGTAACCAAGCTACTAAATCAGGTGTATACGCCTCGTGTTGTTCTAGCCAAACAAGTGCATGCTCAAACACAGGAAAATCTGCAGTATGATCCGCTGCAAGTTCAGCAGGACGAAGAAATGGAACTTCAGCACCGGCATTTCGCGCAATCTGCGCAATTTCAGATGAATCTGTAGATACAATCACCCGATCAATGATTGGAGATTGCAATGCAACTTTAACTGACCAGAAGATGAGAGGTTTGCCAGCAAGTAACATTATGTTCTTTTGAGGCAACCTTTTAGATCCAGCACGTGCGGGAATAAGTGCCAAGATTTTCATGATAACGTGAGAAATCTAGCGGGTTTTACGAAACAACCCACGAATCCAATAGCCTTGCTCACACAGGCCATAACGATCTGCCGTCAAGGGTATTCCTTGTTGTGCTTCCGCGAATGTAATCCCATACTCTTCGATCGATAAGCACTCAAAATCATAAGAATTCATGGCTTGCAATAATGAGCGACGTGTAAAGAAGTGGATATGTGGAATGTCATTTCTTGTGGGTAGATCCCAATAGAAATGTTCAGTGTTGGGTACTTCAAGGAAAATATAACCGTTTGGTGCAAGTACTTGATGCAAATTTATTAATACCTCATGCAAATCAAGTACATGCTCCAACCAATGACTGGTATGAATGTAGTCAAAAATAAAATTTTCAGAATCTCCATACGGAAAATAATCGGCTATTTTTCTTATGCCGAAATGATTATAATAATCAACCCATTTAGAACTAGGTTCACAAACATGTAATTGAGGTTTATTACCGTATCTTTTTTGAATTAGTAAAGAGGCTTTTGCAGATCCTGCACCAATTTCCAAAACATTATTAATATCGTGACAGTTTACAAAGTTACATACTACGTCCATCTGTGCGTTAGCTCTCGGTTCTTTTTCTAAATCTATTTTGTCAATTGTATCCACAAAACGATCTGACCAATATTGATCTCGATAATAATCTTGCAATACACTCTTCGTAGGAGGGTGTTCTAACATGCCATGTCCACAATTATCACAAACGATTACATAACCTCCAAACACTGGCTTCCGACCTATTTTCTTGATCTGAGAGAATGGATCAAGCAAAAATCGCTTAATATTATGCTTAAACAAAGAATTTAGCGAACGTGGATTATATTTTTTGCGAGATTTGGTCTTTGAATGGCATATAATACATTGCGCTGTCTTGCCCATCTTTCTTTGCTCCCTCGCTTTATTAGCACATAAGCCCCACGACGTCCTGACAATCCTAGCACAACTGTAGCCAGCGTTCAGCCTCGTTCATACAAAACCCTGCCCTTCGCCACAATCTCATTACGCACAAAGGTGCGTTCTTGTGCCAATTGGCGAAACTCGGCTGGCGTATAGACGAAGATGTCTAACCCTACTTGGGGCCGCAAGAGGCGGATGAGCCTCGTGCTACGATCGAGAAAGCGTTCTTGTGTCTCCTGGATCACTACGAGATCGATATCCGACCACGCATGCACGCTGTTC
>NZ_NQWI01000176.1 GCF_002532535.1 Candidatus Viridilinea mediisalina | reverse complement strand
ATTGCCATGGGATGCCGACTAAAGTCGGCACTCCAACTGTAAAGCTGAAAGGCCGTTTCTGAAACCATGTCTAAGGAGCACATATAGACCAATGATCATCTTTGAAGATGAATTGTGGCCCCATTTTGGCACGATTGCCCAGACACGCCCCCTCTTTGCGCTGCGGGTTGGCGCACTTACCCTGATGGAGCGCGGGGCGCTTTTGGCTGTCCAGTATGGGACGAATGAGCCGATGGGTTTGGCGCGGTCCCACTTGATGGATTGCTTTGGGCCAACTGAGGGGCTGGCGGCATGTCTGCGCGTTGGTGCCCCGGTGGTGCTGATCAATGCTCGCGCCCTCGATCTTGCATGGCTACCTGAACTGCTTAAAGAGCCGCTCAATACGGTCTATCTGGCGGGCGAATGTCTGCTTGGTGCGCGGATAACCCCGGCGCTGGCCAGTGCGGTACTCTTCTACCTTCAGGCTCAACAGGCGGCAGCAGCGCGTGATGAGTTACTGCGTTTTGCCCGTTTCCGTGATGTGGGCCCTGCCGAGCCACCACTGTTGTTGCGCTACCCCTGGGATCTGATTAGCCAAACGGGTGAGCAGATTGTGCGCGATCTGGCCCTGCTTGAGCAGCACATTCCCCGGCTGCATGCTCCGCCGCCCCAGGTGACCGTGCGTGGCGAACAGATCTATGTTGCACCCACAGCACGCCTTGATGGGCCCATTGTGCTTGATGGGCGCGATGGGCCTATTTTCATTGAAGCCGAGGCCCAGATTGAACCCTTTAGCTTTATTCAGGGGCCTGCCTATATTGGCGCAGGGAGCCTGATTGCCAGTGCGCGTATTCGGGGTGAAACCGCCATAGGCCCGGTCTGTCGCATCGGCGGCGAAGTGGAGGCAAGCATCGTCCAAGGGTTTAGCAACAAGCACCACGATGGCTTCCTGGGCCACTCCTGGCTCGGTGAATGGGTCAACATTGGAGCAATGACCACCAATAGCGATCTGAAGAATAACTATGGCCATGTGCGCGTAAACCTAGAAGGCGTAGGCCAATTTGATAGTGGCTTGATTAAACTGGGGGTCTTCTTGGCCGATCATGTGAAACTTGGGATTGGCATGCATCTCAATGGTGGTACCATGATTGGCACTGGCAGCAACATCTTTGGGCTGCACAGCCTGCCCAAGAACATCCCCCCCTTCACATGGGGCGGCGATGTCTTCCGTGAGTACCGCATCGAGAACATGATCGGCGTCACCCGCACCGTAATGGGGCGGCGGAAACGCACGCTCACGCCTGGCTATGAAGCGCTCCTGCGTGCCGCCTTTGAGTTGACCCGCCCAGCGCGTGAACATACGGTGCCGCCCGCAGTTATTCCCATTTCGCCCGCCGCTGCTTTGGCTCTGGCACGGGCCGAGGCTGAGGCGGTGGGGGGGTGAGGCCCGGAGATGTTCACCACAGAGGCACAGAGGACACAGAGAGAGTGCGATGTTTTGTTAGGGATGGTTTTAGAAACGGCCTATGGCGCAAACGGGAAAGTGTCCTGAAACCATCCCTTTACTACTTCCTCTTTACTACCTCCTACCTCCTATGCTCCTACGTGATCTCCCCAGTGTTGATCGTCTGCTTCAGGCGCTACGTAGCGCCCTTGGTGCGGAGTTGCCCCATGCCTTGCTGCTCACGGCGGCCCGCGCTGAACTGGATGCCGCCCGCGCCGCTCTGCGTGGTGGTGAGGCGTACCCAAGTTCGCTGGAGGACCTTACGGCAGCAGCAGTGCAACGGGTTGTGCAGGCATTGACGCCTAGCTTGCGTCCGGTGATCAATGCGACGGGGGTGCTGCTCCAGACCAATTTGGGCCGTGCGCCGCTGAGTAGCCAGGCTCTTGCTGCGATGGCGCAGGTGGGGGGCGGGTATGCCAATCTTGAGTATGATCTTGTGCAGGGGCAACGGGGTAGTCGTTACACCCACCTTGAGGCGCTGCTGACCCAACTGACGGGGGCTGAGGCGGCGCTGGCGGTGAATAATAATGCTGCCGCAATCTATCTTGTGTTACTTGCGCTGGCTTCTGGTCACGAGGTGGTGATCTCGCGGGGCCAGGCGGTCGAGATTGGCGGGGGCTTTCGTATTCCTGATGTGTTGCGCCAGAGTGGTGCGACATTGGTGGAGGTTGGCACAACCAACCGTACTTATGTAGACGACTATGCCGCTGCGTTGAGTGAGCGCACCGCGTTGCTGCTGCGTGTCCATAGCAGCAATTTTCGCATTATGGGCTTTGTACATGAGGCGAGCCTTGCGGAGTTGGCCCAGTTGGCCCAGCAGCATGGCATCCCGCTGCTTGACGATCTCGGTAGTGGCACGTTGCTGCCCACGACGCCCTTTGGCCTGGCCGCTGAACCAACGGTGCAGGAGAGTATCGCTGCCGGGGCTGATCTGGTCACTTTTTCGGGCGATAAGCTGCTGGGTGGGCCGCAGGCGGGCCTCATAGTGGGGCGCAAGGCGCTGATCGCGCACCTGCGTCGCCATCCGCTGATGCGGGCGTTGCGCCTCGATAAGACCACCATCGCTGGCCTAGAGGCGACGCTCTTGAGCTATCGGCGCGGGCGAGCCCTTGAGGAGATTCCCATTTGGCAGATGCTTGCCGCCCCTGTGGATGCCTTAGCAGCACGGGCGCGGGCTATGGCAGCCCAATTGACCCACGCGGGCCTCGTGGCCACCGCCTTGCCCTGCGAAAGTACCATTGGCGGCGGTTCGCTGCCCGGGGCAACCCTAGCGAGCTATGGGGTGGCATTAACCCCCAATGGCGTAGGGGCAACAACTATGGCTGCACGTTTACGTATGTGTACCCCTGCTGTGGTTGCGCGGATCAGCGCAGCGCAGGTACTCTGCGATCTGCGTACCGTGCCGGTGGCGCAAGAGGCAGAACTTGTGGCGCAGTTGGTGGCTTGCTACACACGATAGGCCCGCAGCCACAACTCAAGCGTTACTAGCATCCAGAGGGCGATACCTTGGCGCGGCCAGAGCATACCATGACCCTCTAGCCAGGTCTGGATCAAGGCTGGGTTGAAGAGGCCACGGGCGCGGGCACGCGGGCCGAGCAAGAGATCATGGGCAAGGTCGTGCAGCGGCCCGTGGAGCCAGTGCTGCACGGGGACGCGCATGCCGCTTTTGGGCCGTTCGATGATCTGTGCGGGCAGTAGGTCGGCTACGGCCTGCTTCAAGATCCACTTTTCGCATGTGCCGCGCAGTTTGAGTTGGGGGGGCAGGGCAAAACTGGTAGCCACAATTGCCCGACTGAAGAGCGGTGCCCGCCCTTCGAGGCCACAAGCGGCGGTGATCCGCTCGACTTTGGTGAGGATGTGGTGGGCACCTTTAGTCCGCACATTGGTGTAGAGCAGCCGGTTGAGGTAGCTCTGCATGTGCGGGTTGCTGAGGTAGGGCTGCACGCGCTCTTCCAGGGGCGGGGCGCTGCGGAGAGCCGCATGTACTGCTGGGGTAAAGAGGCGCGGCAACTCATCGTAACATTTGCGGTAGGAGCGCAGATAGATGCGGGCAAGCGCCGCCGGATCGGTGAGGCCATGCTGGAGCGCGTAGGCCAGCAGCGGCAAATTCTTCGGCCCGCCGAAGCATGGGTCGCCCCCTTCACCATTGAGGATCACACGCAACCCATCGGCGGCAGCGGTGCGCGCCAAGAGCAGATTGGGCGCAGTGAGCGGGTCGCCCACTGGACAATCGAGTGCCGCAACCGCATCGGGCAGCGCTGCTGCCACCTGCGCTCCCCGAAAACGCAAGACCCGATGGCGCGTCGCACAATGGTTGGCCACGAGCCCGGAGTAGGCCAACTCATTGGGCAACTCATCGCCAAAGCTGATCGAGTAGGTACGCGGTGGGTGCGCATGGAAACGGGCCGCTAAAGCCGCCACCAGACTCGAATCGACGCCACCAGAGAGCAGTACGCCCACATCGTCATTGGGCGGCAGCATAGCCTGGGTCGCGGCCTCAAGCTGTTGGCGCAGCAGCACCACGTAGTCCGCCTCGGCCATATGGGGATCGGGCGGAAGCTCTTGAGGCAGCCAGGCAAAACCGCTGTTGCGCTGGCCCCCTGGGGTTAGGCGCAGATACTGGCCGGGCAGAAGTTCAAAGACGCCCTCAAGCAGCGTTTCGGCCCCGGGCAGGTAGGCGAAGGTGAGGAAGGACTGCACCGCACTCAGATTAAGGCGGGGCGTTACGATCGGCGAGCGCCGCAGGGCCATGAGGTGGGAGGCAGCGACCCAAACGCTACCCACCTGGCTATAGAAGAGCGTCCGCCCGCCCACCGGATCGCGGGCGAGCATCAGGCATGTACCATCCCAGATAGCCAAAGCAAAGAGCCCATCAGCCCGGCCCAAACCAGCAGGGCCAAAGGTCGCATAGGTAGCCAGCAGCAGTTCGCCATCGCTACAAGTTGGCAATAGCGGTGACGCATCCAACGCGGCCAAAAGTTCAGCCCGATTAAAGAGCGTCACCTCACCAACGGCCACGAGGTTCGCATAGCGATATGGTCCCGCCGCAAGCCAAGGCCGCGCATCGGCAACCAGCCCCAGGGCACAAGGGGGCGCAACCAGAGCCGGGGTCGCCCCCACCTGCACCAGCGTAGCCTGTGGCTCAGGGGCATTGAGGGTGGCGAAGAAGCGCATAGGGCTTTTACCATTTACGATTGTAGATTGCAGATTGCAGATTGCCGAACATAGCGTCCCAATGGGCTTTCGCGTTCTTGATCATGCGGCATGTTCAAGGGTAATTGGTATTACCCAAAATCGCCATCACCATCGCCCTCGGCCTCAGCCCACGCATCCTCATCCTGGGCAGAGCTGCGGTCAGCACCAGAACTGGTGCTATGGTAGGGCCCACCAAACCCAAACTCCAAGCCCCCACCGCCCCCATCGCTGAGGGTCTGATTATGCAGCGCCTGGCGCATTTGTTCTTCCTCTTCGGGCGTAAGGTGCTCAGGCGGCCACATGATTGGGCCCAGCATAAAGCCCGCGCCCGCAGCAAGTAGCGCAGCACCTACTTGGCCCCCAAAAGCAGTCTGGTTGATCGTCACCATGCGGCTAGTTCCACTGACCCAAGCGGTACGGCCATAGCCTTGGTCACGGCCATAGATAACCTTGCCATTCGCCAAGGTACGTTTGATCAAGCGATTGCCCAGCAATTCATCAACACCAGCGAGCCCCCGGCTATCCTGCCATTCAACGCGGCCATCGGGCAACTGGCGTCGCCATTCGTAACTTCCGTCATCAAACGTGCGATGCACACTCTGGTCGGGCAGCAGTTCATCGCGATAGCCGATGGTGGCGTGTTTGCTCATAGACCTCCAATTGAGTTGCGGGCTATCGCCCGTACACTCGTTGGTGGGGCTGCGCCCCAAACGGGTGTGACTGGAGTCTGTAGGGCGGTGCTCTACATCCCTTTGGACAGGGGGAGGATGCGAGGGAACCAGGTTCCCTCGCGCACCCTACCTACACATGTTGGTCACACCTCCCCAAACTCCCGCCGCCAGGCTTACCGAGCCTCGCGCAGGCGGCGGGCAGCCTCTTCGGGCGTGAGGTCACGTTGCGGTTCGCCTAAAAGTTCGTAACCGACCATGAATTTACGTACTGTCGCCGAGCGTAACAGGGGCGGTAAGAAGTGGGCGTGCATGTGCCAGTGTGGATTAGCTTCTCCATCGGTAGGGGCTTGATGCCAGCCCATTGAGTAGGGAAAGCTCACATTGAAGAGCCGATCATAGCAACTGATCAGTTGCTTGAGCAGAGCTGCGAGGGCTGCGCGTTCGTCAGGATACAGGGCGGGCAGGGCTGCAACGGGACGCCGAGGCAGCAGCAGCGTCTCGAAGGGCCAGGCGGCCCAGAAGGGTACGAGGGCGACCATATGTTCATTGGCGCAGACGATCCGCTCTTGGCGTTGCAGTTCCATGGCGAGGTAATCGCTCAATAGGGTACGCCCAGTGCTGTGCAGATAGCGCCGTTGGCTTGCATCTTCACGCACCACTTCACCCGGTAAGAAGCCGGTAGCCCAGAGTTGACCGTGGGGGTGGGGATTGGAGGCACCCATCATGGCCCCGCGATTCTCGAAGGGCAAGACGTAGCGCACCCAATCCAAGGCCCCCAAGCTGGTATATTGCTCGCTCCATGCCTCAACGACCGCCAGCAGTGCCGCTGGTTCCAATTGGCCCAAGTGGAGGTCGTGGCGCGGGGTATAGCAGATCACACGGCAGATGCCGCGCTCACTGTGGGCCACCATGAGCGGTGGGGCATCTGGGCTGGCCCGTTCCGCCACTTCGCCCTGGGGTGGCGCGGGCAACAGCGCGGCATAATCATTATCAAAGACCCAAACCCCATTGTAGGCGGGGGTACGTTGGCCATCAGCACGCAGATTCCCAGGGCAGAGAAAGCAGTGGGGATCATAGGCCGGGCGCTCCTCTGCAGACGCTGGCTCCTCTTGGCCCAACCAGGGGCGCTGCATACGCTGAGGCGAAACCACGATCCACTGGTCAATCAATGGATTGTAGCGGCGGTGGGGATGCTGAAGCATTATGGTCGCACTTCAATAATCACTGGAGTAATGCGGCGCACGCGCCAAATAATCTCAAAGGCTTTATACATCCAGCCATACTTGGCATACAACGTGCGATGGCCCGGCCCTTTTTCATCGAAGGGCACAATGGTGGCCTGACCTTGCAGCGTCGGCGTCCCCTCAAGCTCACGGCCACGCGAATCGCTAGGCACCATGGTCACCTGTGGATTGTTGCGAATACGCTTAACCTTGCCCGAATTGTCCACAGTGAGGATGTACATGCAATCATTGCCAAGGGCAAACCAGACCGGCGTCGGCACCGCGACTCCACTCTTACGAAAGGTCGTGAGGTTGATGTACTGGTAGCTTTGCAGTTCGGCAAAGGGTACTGAACTGGACATAGGTGCTTCCTTTAGCAGGTAGAAAGGAGAAGATAGCAAAGAGTACCGCGCGCCTCTAGGAGGTAGAACGTGAGAAAATAGAAAATAGTGGTTAGCGCGAAAAAGCTCTGGGCCGTGACGTTGGCTGAGCCTGTCGAAGCCAACGTCGCGGTGGCTTCGACAGGCTC
>NZ_NQWI01000175.1 GCF_002532535.1 Candidatus Viridilinea mediisalina | reverse complement strand
TCTCCAATCTCCAATCTCCAATCTCCAATCTCCAATCTCCAATCTCCAATCTCCAATCTCCAATCTCCAATCTCCAAATGGCACTTCATTTTCACCGCTACTCACTGATCATGGCCGCCCTCGCGGGGCTCTGCTGGGCAGCAGTGTTGGCCCTGCTGCTCTTTGGAGGCATGAGTCGCGGTGAACCATTGGAGTTCCAACGTCTCCTGTTTTATGCCTTGGCTATCGCGGCATCAATCCTTACCTTTGGGCCGATTGAGTATACGATGCGCCTCGTGGGGCTTACGCTGGAAGGAACGTTAGGCTCGCTGCTGCTGCTCTATACCCTCGCGTTTGTCCCTGCGCCCCAAGCATGGCTCCTGTCGTTGCCCGATCTGCCCGTCTACGGCTTGCTGCTGATGGCCCTCTTCCTCTGCGGCGCGGCGGTCTCCCGCCCGTTCATTCACAGCGGCACGACACACCTTTTTCAGAATCGCGCCCGTGCCTTTGATGCACGACGGGTGCGCCGTCAATCCTACGAGGTTGGCCTGCTGCTCGCCGCTGTAGCCGCCTTCGCCGCGCTGCGCGTCCTCACCTGGGTCAGCCTGCTGCTGCTCGTGATTGTCCTGATCATCGCAGAGTTGCTCTTTTTGGCGCGGGTGCCGGTTGAATAGCTCAACTGCTTCTGTAGCAACCGCTAGGGCTTGGGGATGCCCTAGATGGCTCTCACCCCCTACCCCCTTCGACAAGCTCTGGTTCGACAGGCTCACCAACCGGGCACCGCCTCTCCCACGTTGTGGGAGAGGGGCGAAGGCAACGCTGTTTTGTTGCATTTCTTTGCGCTCTTTTACGGTAATGAACACATGTTCTTTCCGCTTGCGCTCTGTTCTCTGTTCTCTGTTCTCTGTTCTCTGTTCTTTGTTCTCTGTTCTCTGTTCTCTGTTCTCTGTTCTCTGTTCTCTGTTCTCTGTTCTTCCCTTCACGCCCCCCAGGTACGCGGCATAAAGATGCGCTTAAAGACCTCCAGCGCGTAGCGGTCGGTCATGCCAGCAATGTAATCTACGGCGGCCCGCTCAATCGGTTCGGCGCGTACACGGTTGATTGCCAACAGATCCTCGGGCAATTGCTCAGGGTGTTGTACAAAATGGGCAAAGAGCGTCTCGATCACAAAACGCACCTTTGCATCATCGGCTTTGTTGTGCGGCGTGTGGTAGACTTCACGGTACATGAAGTCACGCAACTGATTGGTTGCAGCCAGAATCGTGGGGCTCATGCCGATCAACAGCGGATCGGGCGCTGCCCCGCTGCCTGTCGCCCAGTCGTTGCATGCGACCAGATCCGCCACCATCGTATGCAATCGCTCGCCGTGGGTATGGCCGAGAATGGCTAGGGCATCGGCAGGCAGATCGGCTTGATGCAACACCCCCGCACGCAACGCATCATCAATATCGTGGTTGATATAGGCCACACTGTCGCAGATTTTAATCAATTGGCCTTCGAGCGTCGTCGCCGTGCCCCATGCCGTGGTCATGATGTCGCGGCGCGCCTTGGAGTGCAAATAGATGCCCTCACGCACCGCGTAGGTCAAATTGAGCCCTTGGCCGTTGCGTTCCAACACCTCGATGATGCGGCGCGACTGCTCATTATGGCGAAAATGTTCCACAAAGATGCGCGTCAGCGCCGTCTCACCAGCATGACCAAACGGGGCATGGCCGAGATCGTGGCCCAACCCAATCGCCTCTGTGAGATCCTCATTCAGATGTAACGCCCGCGCCACTGTACGGGCCACCTGGGTCACCTCAAGCGTATGGGTCAGCCGGGTGCGATAGTGATCGCCCAACGGCGCAATAAAGACCTGGGTCTTATGCTTGAGGCGGCGAAAGGGCTTCGAGTGGAGGATGCGGTCGCGGTCGCGCTGATAGGCAGTACGGAGCGGGCATGGCGGCTCAGGCCGTTCCCGTACCGCCGCCGCACTCTGCGCCGCCAACGGAGACAAGATGCGTGCTTCGAGGGCTTCTTGATACTCACGAGGGGTTAGCGCCATGGTGTACCTCCCGCGCACGCCAGACAATGAACCCAAAGCCGCCCAAGGCATGGATAGCTAGTACGAGTTGAAAGTGGAGTTGATGACCAGTTGCGGCAGCTTCGCTCGTAGTGAGCAGCAGGCTCTCGATGCGTTGGGCGACAAAAAAGGTGAAGAAGTAGAGGCAGAAGCAGCAAAAGGCAGCGAGCGCCGCCTCATGGCGACGGGCGAGCAACCAGCCCAGCGCCAGCGCAAAGGGGCTGGCAAAGACCACCCAGACCAAGGGGCGCACCGTGGCATCGTTGCGTACCCCACCGGCCAGATTGAGATTGTAGAACGCCCAGGCCAAACCAAGGGCCAAGGCAGTGAGCATAATGGCAAAGGTGCGAAGATCGAATTTGTGGAGCATGGAGCTACTTTCTGAGGAAATGGAGGATGCGTGAGGCGAAGCGGCGAAGCGACGAAGCGGCGGTTCCTCGCGTCCTCGCGTCCTCGCGTCCTCGCAAAATCCTTTGTTAGCGCGAAAAAGCCTTGGGCTCGTAGGGATGCGTCGCGTTGGCTGAGCCTGTCGAAGCCAACGTCGCGGTGGCTTCGACAGGCTCAGCCAACGTCACGGCCCAGAGCTTTTTCGCGCTAACAATCCTTTGGGGAGAACCTAATGCGTCAAAGGCAGAATCGAGGGCTTCAAAGCCCGGTAGGCTGCATCAAACCAGAGCAGCATGCCAGTGGCAAGCACAAAGGCGAGCCAAGCGAATGCCACCAAACGACCAACAGGGCGCTGGAAGAGCGGTGTAAGCAGGGTTGCCACACCAACACAGACAAGCGGGGCACTAAAGTAGCCATAGCGTACTTGCATATTCAGCAACAGATCGATCCCAAAAAAGATCACGGTACTGCCACACCATGCTACCACAAGCACCCTTGCGCGACCACGAGTCTGCCAAAGTAGCTGTGCCAAACCAAGCACAACCAGGGTCATCGGCAGCGGCGCAAATGAGGCGGTAAGGGCCACCCAAATCTGCTGCATCCGCTCAAGGCTATTGAGTTGCAACCCACGATCAGCGGATCCATCTGCACCAGCGTCATGCTGTAGGGTCAAGCGTGCAGCATCAAGGTATTGGAGCAGCAACGCCAAGAGTAGCGCACCAAGCACCGTATAGAGCCACCCTCGCCAGAAGGGTGCTTCCGGCTGGGCATGCCACTCCTGCACACCCATGTGGCCTCTCATTATAGCCCAAGCGCTCGGCCCAAGGCCAAACAGAAAGAAAAGACCAAGGGCCACCCCAGAGAGTAGCAGTGAGCCCGGATGGAGCAAGAGCGTCAGGGTGGTGACCATCAGCACAGCGGCCCAACCCAAGCGCTGCTGGGGCGGCGGGCCTGCAATCAGAACCATCAGCAACAATGAAAACCATTGCCCAATGATCTGCTGGGCAAAGCCCCACGCGAGGGCCACACTATGAATCGGCAACAGGATGATCAAGATAGCCGCTACGAGGGCAGTACGCTCACCCAAGCCCAGACGGAAGACCAACAGACCAACGAGGAGTGGCGTGAGCGCATCAACGAGCGTATAGGTTCCTTGGATCGCTAAACTATAGTCACCCAACAGCATGCCAGGGGCCATGAGCATATAGACAACGGGAACAATGAGAATCGGACGGCGATCAAATTCATAGGGACGGTTGATCAGCACCAGATCGCCCCACGCGACATTGCGTAGGCGCTCGATATGGATGGGCAGATCGCTAGAAAAGAAAAGGGGGTAGAGAACGCCACTCAAGCGCAGTACCAGCGCCGCCAAGCTGATCAGCAAGAGCCCCCTGATCATATTGGCAGAGGCATGAGGCTCAAACAGCGGCAACAAGCGCCGCAACCCTGCAATCAAGGCCACAATACAGAACCCACCACCTAGCAGCGCACCATGATACAACGCGGCCAATCCAGGATTGAGTGCAGCTTGGGCGATCAGGAGGGCTATGATTACGCCCCCCAACGCGGCAGTAATCGGCCAAGCAAGCCTCAGCCAGCCCGCCACCATGCCCCAAAGCAAGAGCAGGATCAGTTGGGTACCAGGCACAATCGGGTGCGGCAAGACCCACGGCGCACGCTGCCAACTTAGGCTCACCGCATCCATCCGCACCCCAACCGCCCGTTGATCAGCGGGCGCAAGCGTAGTACTACTCTCTACGCCTAATGCCACCGCACCTTGCGCCAAGGTAGCGGGCGGCAGCAGCAGATGGTAAGCGCGTGGTTGATCAAGCACCTCCACGACAGCCCACGCTTCGCGATCCAACCGCAGCGTGAGCTGCTGCGGCTCAGGAACGCCTGGAGGTAGCCAGCCCAAATGGAGCGATAGCACCGCCCCCTCAGCCACCAGCGGCCCATGCAGCAGCACCTCTGCATGCTCGGTCGTCCAACGATAGCTTGTCCCCGTTGCGTCCTGTTCATGCCCATGAAAGCCAGTCACCGCAATGAGATCTTCATGCTCGCCCAGCTCCAGCCGATATTCAGCCGGACTGAGCCGCAGTGCCATGAGGTTGGCACCAAGCACCACGAGAACCAGCAGGGTAATCAGGGTAAGGCGTACGCGCATAGAGGAAATAGAAAATAGGAGAGAGGAAAGAGGAAATATGGTAGAACACGGGGGAGTATGGTACCATGCCTTGCCAGTGGTGGCTTCGACAAGCTCAGCCACCGCGCTGGCTGAGCTTGTCGAAGCCACCGCGTATCTTAGAAGCTGTCTGAAAAGGGTCTCAGTGTCGTACCACACGATGTGGCACACGTTGGAGTGCCGGCTTCAGCCGGCTAAAGCCGGCACTCCAACGTGTGCCCACTAGCTTTTCAGACAGCTTCTTATAGTTGGAATTACCCATGACTACCCTACCCATTACACGTATGGTTCTCTTTAAGCACGGTGTCGGCTACTTCGAGCGCCGTGGGGCGCATAGCGGCGAGCAGCTTGAGTTGAGTTTCTCGCGTGAGGCGATGGATGATGTGCTCAAGAGCCTGATTGCCCTCGATCTGGGCGCTGGTCAGGTCTTGGGGGTGGATTTTGAGACGCCTGAGGATCGCGAGCAACGCTTGCAACGCGGCAGTATTCACCTCTCGCATGATCGTAGCCTGCTCGATCTGCTGCGCGATCTGCGGGGGCGACGGGTGCGCTTGCAGCTTGCTGAAACGAAACATGCCCCCGCCTCCAGCGTTGAGGGGCTGGTGGTTGGCGTGGATTATGTCCCTAATGATCCGCTGCGTCACCCCCTCGTTTCGCTCTATAACGCCGAGACGCGCCTCGTACAGACGCTGGCGATCACCCGTTTGGCTGGGGTCGAGTTGCTTGAGCCCGGGGCGGCTGCCGATTTGAGCTATTTCCTGCGGGCGGCTCAGAGTGAGGAGCAGCGCCGCGCTGCGACCCTGCGCCTTTCGCCGGGTGATCACGATCTGCTCGTGGGCTATATTGCCCCCGCCCCCGCCTGGCGCGTTAGCTACCGCCTGCTCTTTGAAGCGGGGCTGGCAGGCGCGGAGGATACGGTGGTCTTGCAGGGCTGGGGGTTGTTTGACAACCAGTTGGAAGAAGACCTCAACGGAGTTGCGCTGACGCTCATGGCTGGGATGCCGGTCTCCTTCCGCTACCGCCTCTATGAGCCCCATACGCCCGAACGGCCTTTGGTTGAAGATGAGGAGCGAACCGTCAATGCGCCGATTGCCTTTGCTGCCGCGCCGCCGCCCGCGCCTATGATGATGGCTGATGTTGCAGAAATGGCGCTTGGTGAGACGGATGCGGAGTATGGTATGCCCCCACGCAGTCGCGCCTTCCGCCCCTCGGCAGCCCAGTTTGAAGAGGCTGTGCAGGTTGCGGCGGGCGGCGATGAGCGTGGTGCGCTCTTTGCCTACGAAGTGGTGCATCCAGTCAGTGTGGCCCGTGGTCAATCGGCCATGGTTCCCATTGTAAGCCAGCGTCTTCCGGCGCGCCACGAACTGCTCTACAATGGCGCGAAGCATCCCCGCCACCCGGTGGCCGCTCTGCGCCTGCAGAATGGCACCGGCCTGACCCTCGAACGCGGCCCGGTGACCGTCTTGTGCGCTGGCGATTATGGCGGCGAGGCCGTGCTGCCCTTTACGCGCACCGGCGGTGAACTGATTGTACCCTTTGCAATTGAGTTGGGCCTAACAGTCGAAGAGCAGCATCGTGGTGAGCGTAAACTCGCGAGCCTGCACCTGCGCGATGAGTACCTCATCTTTGAGGAGCACGACCTCGCCACCACAAGCTATCACATCACCAGTGGGCTTGAGCGGGCGGCGGAGGTAACGATTGAGCATGTGCCGCGCAACGGCTATGAGCTGGTCAGCCCGACCAAGCCCGATGAGCAGAGCGCGGGCTTTGTGCGCTGGCGCGTTGCCTGTGCGCCCCAGGCACGCACCGTCTTTGAGGTAACCGAACGGCGCCTGATCAGCCGCCATGAGCAGGTGCGGAGCCTCAATGGCCAGCAACTCCAAGCCTTCCTGCGCGACCGGCTGCTCACAGCGGAGACAGTGGCGGCGTTGCAGGAGGTGCTGGCACTCTACCACCGCGCCCAAGCGGCCCAGAACGAGCTCACCAAGCTCGAACGCGAGCGCGACAAGCTCTACCGCCAGCAGACGCAGATCCAGAAGAACTTGGTTCCCTTAGGGCGCGAGGGCGATGAAGGCAATTTACGTCAACGTTATGTAAACACCTTAAACCAGCTTGAGGATCAACTGGCTGCCAGTAACGCCGAAGAGCTGCGCTTGCAAGCCGAGCTTGTGCGGATCGAACAGGAGGCAGTCGCACGCTTAAAGGCTGTCTGAAAAGCTAGTGGGCACGCGTTGGAGTGCCGGCTTTAGCCGGCTAAAGCCGGCACTCCAACGTGTGCCACATCGTAAGGTTGCTTTACCATCTTGCGAGGCGGCGTGAGGATGCGTGAGGCGAGGAGGCGAGGAGGCGCAGCCCTCGCGTCCTCGCCTCCTCGCGTCCTCGCCTCCTCGCCTCCTCGCCTCCTCGCGTCCTCGCCTCCTCGCCTCCTCCCATACCCTCGTAACAGAAATGTTACAGGTGATAACAAGCGCGTTTAGGCGCTATTTACGCCATGTCGCTACCATAAGGCGAGATCGCATGAGGCGAAAGTTTCGCCTCCTCGCCTCCTCGCCTCCTCGCCTCCTCGCCTCCTCGCCTCCTCGCCTCCTCGCCTCCTCGCCTCCTCGCC
>NZ_NQWI01000174.1 GCF_002532535.1 Candidatus Viridilinea mediisalina | reverse complement strand
CGTCACATGTTGTTGGCTGAGCTTGTCGAAGCCAACAACGTGATCCACCTGTGGCGACTGGATGGCGAGGCGCTCTTGGCCTTGAATCGTCCGGCGCTCGCGGCGCTGATTGGTCAGACGCGGCTTCGCAATCCTGAGCCCACGTTGCGCCAAGCGGTAGAGCAGATCGTTACGGGGACAAGTGGCGAACTGCAAAGACTGTTGTTGATCGAATTTCTTACGCTCTGTACCGATAAGGAGGTTGCCGCGATGGCTGAACAGATCGTGCAGTATGATAGTTACGGCGATGAGTTGGAGCGGTGGATGGAAGAGCAGAAGAACAGGGGAACTGGGGAACTGAGGAACTGGGGAACTGAGGAACTGGGGAACAGGGGAACAAGGGAACAGGGGAACAAATGTCGCGTTGCGTTGGCTTCGACAGGCTCAGCCAACGCAACGCTCTCCCATTTGGAGCGAGGCTATGACCACAAGTAACCCCAAAGAGATCGTAGAGCAGATACTCCAAGCGCGTTGGCACAGCACTATTTCTGGTAAAGCCCAAACCTATGTTGGCCAATTCTTTGATGCGTTCACGTTGCGTCAGGGTGTGTACGCAAAAGTGCAAGGCAACCATGGCATATATCGCGTCTCTATCTTCCCAGGCAATAAGAACGTAAGCGCAACGTGTAGTTGCTACATTGGCAAAAGTGGCTATTGCCACCATTGCGAAGCCCTAGCCCATGCCTTCTTGCTTTATCCTGAAACGTTCACCGCGATCCCCAAGTACACCATGGCCGATGTCAGCGCAGCTACAACACCGGAACGCATTCACAGTGTTGTACGCAGTCTTGCCTTAGCTGCAGTAATTGAAGAGCTAGAGCAGAACAACATGAATCTGAAGGGCATTGCGGTGAGCATGGGGGTAAGTGAGCAGAAGATACGCAGTCTCATCAAAAAAGAGCGACAGCAAGGCATCATTGATGACTTGACGCCGCTAAAGTTGGCGTGTGTCTGGTTGTTGCAAAAATTTGGCAGCAGGGGTGCGTGAGGGAACCTGGTTCCCTCACGTACCCTTTCCCTTACCTCTCGCCATTCGGCTGCTTACGCAGTGTACCCAATGGCTGTCCAGTACGTTCAAGATAGACGTGGGAGTAGATAGGGCTTGCTCTTCACTATCGATTTCGCCATCACTGCCATAGGTTTTAGCCATCTCGTTGAGCGGAGTGATTGCATAATGCTCAATCAGCGCATAAATCTTGCGGGCGCGTTCGGCCATGAATTCGCCAAACATACTGTTCCAGATCGGCTCGGTGAGTAGATCCGCTGGCATGAGATGGCTCTCTAAGCAAGTGGCAAGCTGTGCATTCTGTTTGGTGCGCAATTCATTGAGGTAGTCATAGGGCGCACGTTTGCCGATGCGGATGTTGAGACCTCGGGGGATGAGGGTGCGGTTGACCACAGAATCCATCAACTGTGCGGAGCTTCATCTCATTACTGCTGATGTGATGCAGCACAAGCTTCGCATTGCTCCCGCGCCCCTTACGTGGGCGCGTATCGATCTCGCGGAGAGTCATGCCAAACTATGGCTTGCCGTAGATGATCGTGCCAATGAAGATCTCCTTGACCAGCGAGTCGAAGAGATCGTAGGTACGATCGAGTTCCCAGCGAAAGTCGCGCTGAAACTCTGGAAGCATAATCGTCTTTTTCTGAATACCACGTACCGTATCGAGCAGTGATTCGGTGCGAGATTGGGTATCGTGCATGATGCTGATCTCTTCTCAGAAGATATTCCATAGTTTACATAGATACTATAGCACAAATGAGAAGCAACCATGGCTATTTCAGCCCAATTTCGCCCAATTTCCCCACCCGACCGTATCTTTTGGCCCCTTGGAACGGTACATGAAGTAGAGCCCATGAAATGATCATGGGCCATCTGTCGCAAGGGCCATATGGCAAAAACCGATAACCCCCTGAAACGCTTGGTGAACTTGGCTGCCAACGATGTCGCCGCGTGGCTGCTAGAGCGCCCGGTGCGCGAAGCCACAACGCGTTCAAGCAACCTTGTGCCGCCAGCGCAGGCATTGGATAGCGATCTCGTCTTTTTTGTCACGCTCGAGGATGGTAGTGAGGAGATTCTGCACCTCGAATTTCAAGGACGCGGCAGCGACCGCCCAATGCCAATTCGCATGCTCGAGTACCGGACGCGGCTCGCTGCGACCTACCCAGACATGCCAGTCACCAGTGTGGTATGGTATGTAGGTGGGGCCGGAGTGGGCACCGTTGGCTTGTTGGCTGAGCCGGTCGAAGCCAACGCAACGCTCTCCCATTTGGAGCGAGGCTTGTAATACCGACGCCGTTAGGCTTTACTACGGCAATTCCCAGATGGCAAAATGGTCAAACCAGAGTTCGACGTTGCCTTCGTCGCTGTAGGAACTGGTGGTGACACCGACTTTGCCCTCTAAGTAGGTGGCGTCTGTGGCTGCGCCGAGCAACACCTCGTTGAGTGTGATGCTGATATGTTCGCCTTCGCGGATGACGCGGAGGTGATTTGCTGCGTTTGCTTGCCAAAGTTCGGCGGGGTTGCCTTCAAGCAGTGTGATTGGCTCGCCAATCACGGGTACGCGGAAGAGCCGGTAGTAGTCGCTAAAAATTTCGTATTTGTAGTAGCCAATGTCTTCGCGTTGGCCAAAGATGAGGCCGCAACTGGCGTCGCGTGCTCCCGCGATGATCTGGCACTCCGCTTCGGCGATCATATTGCCCAATTCGCGTACCATGTAGAGTTCGTAGGATGTGCCGCGCCCTGACCAGTGGACTTTGAAGACGCCGTCTTCAATTGTGTTGGTCTCGATCTCTTGAAATACGCCGGTATACCAAGCGTTACGGTTGTCTACAAATTCGTCGCGGAAGATGAGGGTCGCTTGGGCGAAGAGCGCTTCCGCTTCGGCGGTTGCCATGATCGCCGCCTCGCTCGCTAGGGCCACTGCGGTTGCCGTTGCGGCCTGGACCTGGGCTGTCGCTGTGCGATCGGGGGTGGCGCTAGGCACGCTCGTGACGGTCGGCTCAACCGTTGGCTGCGCTGGCTCTACGGGGGCTATTGGTTCGCTGCATGCAACGAGCACGAAGAGCAGCAAGAGCAAAAGGATCTGTTTCAACACATTGCGCTCCTACCCAACATCCAGACGACGCTTGATCGTTGCAGCCGCTACATACCACTGCTCGCGCAACTCAATGGGCCAATGCTGAAAACTTGTGCCCAGGTCGCGCAGGGTGGCAACATCGCCAATCCAGGCGAGCGCCTCGATAGCTTTGCGCCGCAGGTAGAGCGGTGTGTCCGGCGGATCATCTTCGCGCAAGCGCACATCGAAGCTGCCCAGTTGCAGGCCATGGATTGGCCGTCCGGCAGCAATGTGCTGGATGATGGTCTTGAGGGTTGGGCCGTTGCGCCCATCGCTAAGGCGCAGGCGCACAGAGGGAATGCCCATGCCCATCCAGGCTAACGATTGTAACGCCTTCGCCTTGAGCGATTGGCTTGGGTTGGTCACCAAGAGGCGAATGAGCCAATCGATCACTTCTGGATTGTTGGCACGCACCCGCCCGGCTACGTAGGCCAGTTGTTGGGCTGCGCTATCGGGAATAGCCTCATTACGGCTGATTAGCACCGTAAGCAGCGGTGCGACCTGTTCGGGATCAAAGAGCGTGAGGGCATCAGCCGCAGCCCACATGGTATCCTGCCAATCTTCGTCGATCTCATGTTCTTCTTGGTCAACTGGGCTGAGGATGACGCGCAGCAGTTGGCGCGCATCGAGCAACTTTTGGCCCGGTTCGTCCACCATGTCGCCGAGGGCAAAGGCGGCCAAGGCGCGCTCTGGGGCCGATGTAGAGTTGCGCAATAGGTCACGAAACTCGGCGCGCCCGTCGGTGCCTTTGAGCCAGATGTGCATCATGCGCTCCAACATGGCATCATCAGCATGCGCTTGGTGCGTTGCTGGCTCTGCGTGGGGCCGGGTAGAGGAGCGATCATGTAGTGTGACCTCATCTTCGTAGCGGGTGAGTACCAAGGGCTGGCCCGGCTCTGGGGCTGGGGCTGGCGTTGCGCCCATAGGCAGCAGGTAGATGTTGCGTAGCGCCCGGGCGGCGGCAATGCGTACATTCGTATATTCGTAGCGCATGCCATGAAACGATGGGCGTACCTTTTCAACCAGAATCCGCCGCAACTCGTGACGCACCTGTTGGTAGCTCAAGCGCCCTAACGCTGCCACGATCTGCTCGCGCCGCTCTGCCGAGGGTTCGCGCTCGCTCCGCAAGCGCAATACGCAGGCATCGAGCAGTTCGCTGCGTAGGGCTGGCGGTAGGTCATCCTCTTGCGCCTTGGGCGAGGCTTCAAGGCAACGGGCGGCCAAGAGGGCATGGGTGTTGCCCCCCGCGCGCGTGGCTGCCGCCAATTGCTCAAAGAGTAGGGTTGGGTTGGAGAGCAGCCCGGCAAGCGCATAGAGTACATCCTCCCACCAACTCAGCAACTCGGGGTTGGCACACATGGCGATGATGTCGGGCAGGCGGTTCGCCGCAGCGCTCTGGCTGAGCGCCACCGCCGCACAATAGGCATGCAGCAGCGGGTTGACAAAGCGGGCCGCATGTTGGCCCACGCCCGTCAGCAGGCGCGCTTGGCGCAGCATGGCGTAGAGTTCTTCGAGGCTATAGTCGCGCTGACGCCGCACTTGGCCCAGGATGCGAAAGAGATCGCGCAACGGAATCTGCTCACGATGGTTCCAACGGCTATACCAGGCCAGCGCAATCAGGCCCTCGCGCGCAGCATCGCCCTGGCTGTAGCGTGGATCAATCGTTGCCAACATACGATCCAGGTAGTCCTGCACCAACTGGTTGCGCGTCAGCACCGCTTGGGCATCACTCGCCAATAGTTCATAGATCAGCGCCAACAGGCTCGGATCGCCCGCCAGTTTCAGCAGGCGATTGGCGCGGATCTGCTGGAAAATGCGTAGCGCAATCCGCTCATCCCGTTGCCGCAGGTAGCGCAAAATCTGATGCTCATTGAGCATCTGGATGACAAAGACCTGGGCGCGACTCATGATCTGGCCGGGGAAGCTATCCTCTGCCGAGGTGACAATGAAGCGTTGCTGGGGCAAGCGTGTGGCCAGCATATGCAGTTCACGCGCCAAATCTATCCGGTGGCGATCCGGTATTTCATCGAGATTATCGAGCAGGAAGATAAAGTGTGGCCCCGCGTGAGCATCACGTTGCGTCGTATCAGGGCGAAAGATGCTGGTCAATTGTTCCGCCAGGGAGGGCACCTCAGTACGCGCCTGTTCAATGATGTAGCGTTCGAGACGGCGCGGGCCACGCAGTTGCTCATAGCCAGTGAGCGAAAGAAAGATGCCGAGGGGCCGACTGACGTCATTGGTGGTGGCTTCAGCCAACTCATAGGCCAACCGGCGCAGCACCGTTGTTTGACCCGACTGAGGCGGCCCAATCAGCGCCGCCAAGTTGGTGGTACGGCGACCCTCTTGCTCATCGCGGCGGCGCAATGGGCGCAGCCCCATGCCCAAAGCCCGATCCAGCGCCTCCAGTGCGCCCACAACCGCAGGGGCATCCTCGGGGCGGGCGCGCAGTAGATTCCAATCCTGCCCGGGGGCCACCGCCAATACACCAACCTCAATGTACTCCGCACCGCCCCAACGGGCAAAGGCAGGATCGCGCAACACCTGGCTCACATACTCCAACTGAGCATTGGGGCTAAAGAGCCGCCCCTCGGCGTTACGCATATAGAGAACCGGCGTACTCCAACCCAGATCCTCAGCCTGAAAGACCCAGCGCCGCGCCATATTCACAGCCCGATCAATCACCCCATCGCGCAGCAGATGCTCACTGAGTTGGTGGGTAAAGCTCCGGGCAAGACCAATTTCCACGAGGCGCTGCATCGCCAACACAGCCGGAACCCCCGCATCGGTCAGGAGGCGCGCCGCCAAGCTATTGAGCGTGCCTGCCACCGCGCTATTGCACGCCACCAAGATGATCAGCACCGGGCGATGGGAGGCCGGCAGTTGCTTGAGGAAGTCAATCAACTCAGCGCCATCGTAGAGCGCCACATGGCCATTGGCGGGATGTTCAAGCACCAAGCGGGTACCCAGTTCAGCGTGGTGCAACCCATGGCCCAGATAGAGCAGCACATCATAGCCCCGTGCCGACTGCTGCTCTAGCGTGCCACGCTGCAACGACTCTTGCAGCATCGGCGCGGTGGTGGTGGGCAACACATCGCAACGAAACTGGCCCGAAGCGACCACAGCACTAAAGCGGGTCCGAAAATCACGCTCTTCAGCAGCGCGATCCAGTTCAGCCAAATTCCAGCGCGGCAAATCATTGGGCGTAGCAATCGCCAAGAGCAGACGCACCGGACGTTCAGCCACCGGCTGACCCTCATCAAAACGGGCACTCTCGATATAGCGCGAAAAGGCCACCCGCGCATCAATCGCCAGCGGGCGCGGCGGCGCAAGCCCCCCGCTATCATCAAAATACATGAGTTCCCAAGGAATCGCGTGCAACTCAGGGGCAGCGGGATCGAGCGCCAAGCGCAGACGCAGCGTGCGGCCACGCGCATTGAGCGCCGCCCACGCCTGCTGGAAGGCGACCGCAAGAGGGCCACTGAAGAGCCGATTAAAGAGATCGAACCCCACCGCCACCGCCTGCGGTGAGCCAGGGGTTGGTTCAATAAAATCGGCCAACGCCAACTCAGCCTGGCTCTGCAAGCGCCGCCCACCCTGAAGCCAGAGTTCAACCGTATAGTGAACTGCCTGGCCCGCCTGGGTGGCGCGCTGCACGCGCACCAACATATCTTCAAACTGACTCATTGCAGGGAACCTTAGTTAGGGGAGGGCGAGCGTGTTGAACGAGAGACAGAGGATTGAACCACAGAGACACAGAGAACACAGAGAGGTCTACGGCACAGCAACCACCATGTTGACATTCCATCCATCAAAAACTCTGTGCCCTCGGTGCCTCTGTGGTTCAATCCTCTGTCTCTCTTCTCGTTGATCTTGCAGACCATTTATTCCAAAATCTCTCTAAGCATGCCAGCCATAACCCTCCGTGCGGCGGCTTCAGTGTACCATAAAGCATAGCGCCACCATCGTATTAGCTTGACGCGCCCCCACAGGGCGGTAGAATACAAGCGTACTATGACATCTCAATACTAGTACAACCAAACCTAATACCAATTACCCTTGAACATGCCGCATGATCAAGAACGCTAAAGCCCATTGGGACGCCATGTTCGGCAATCTGCAA
>NZ_NQWI01000173.1 GCF_002532535.1 Candidatus Viridilinea mediisalina | reverse complement strand
GGATCTTTCCGGGTGGCGGGCGTGAGCCAGATGAGGATGCCGAGGCGTGTGTGCGCCGCGAGGTTCATGAAGAGACGGGGCTCACGGTCACCGTAGAGCGGCTGCTTTGGGCGACGCCCGACATTCCTGAGGGTGGCTACACATGGCTGCACACCTATCTCTGTCGCGTCGTCGCGGGCGATGCGCAGTGCGGGATTGATCCTGATGATGCCCACGATGGGCTGGCAACGATTCGTGACGTGGCCTGGTTCGATCTGCGCGATCCCGCGCAGTGGAACCCGGAACTTGCCGCAGCAAAGGCCACGCATCCGCTGATGCACCAACTGCGGTCGCTGTTGGGGTATGCATCATAACGCACATTGCGTGATGGCAGCGATGTGTTCTGGTATGCGTACCAGCAAGGATTATCACAATGAGCAACTAGTTTGAGGAACACCCCAACTGGCCACATCGAGCACTGCAGATCTGGCTTATTCTGATCGGCACCGCGTATAATCGACAAATCTTGTTGATTGGTACAGTCTCATGCCGCCCTCGCCAGAAGCTTTAGGGAAGCGGATGTTGTTGATTGCCCCGTTGCTTTGCCACCCTAAGCGAAGGTTCGTAGAAACGTTTCAGTTTGCACCGTAGTGTAGTGCCGCTGTGGAGCACAGGCAGGCCGGGTCATAGGTTGCATGATTGCCGCGTAGCACGTATCATTGGGGTGTAGGCGGCAAGATCGCCGTCTACTTCATGTTGGGCGTCACATTGCGAGAGCAAGCGATGCTCGTTATGTTATTATATAGTGACTGGATATACGATCGGCTCGAATGTTCTATAATTATCTAGGCAGGGGATACTTATGTATGACATTCAACGGTATTTTTACGAACTCAAGTTCTTATCAGAGTATCTAAAAAAGAGATCAACCGAATTTCAGTCGTTTTTTGAGGAAATAATGGAAAAGGCATACCCCGGTGACTTTCAAAGAGTTCGACCTTGGGGGAATATCGGTGATCGAAAAAATGATGGTTATCTTAAATCAAGGAGATGTCTATATCAGGTTTATGCACCAAACGAGATGAGAATCGCAAAAGCATTAGAAAAAATAGAGGAAGATTTCAAAGGTGCATTACTTTACTGGGAGGCACATTTTGATATTTGGGTATTTGTACATAATTCGTATCATGGACTTGCTCCTGACATTCTTAATAAATTGCTCATCTTAGAGGAAAAATATAGCCCCATAAAAATTGAGCCTTGTGGCTTTGAAGAGTTACGCCGCGAGGTTTTTCGCATGAATATAGACACCTTATCATCACTGTTAGGGCCAGCACCTTCTGCAAAGGATATGTTAAGTATTGGCATTGAAGATTTACGTCCTGTTATTGCGAATATTGCCGGGCACAAACCAGATTTAGTGCAAAAAATACAACCTGTACCACCGGGTAAAATTGAAGCAAATGGTCTCTCAAACTCTGTGGAAGAACTGCTAAAATTTGGAATGCGCAAAGCACCACTTGTTCAACGATTTTTCGATAGATGGCATGATCCAACTTTTGGGGCATCCATTGCACAATCTTTTCAGGATGAATACAATAGATTGAAAGAGCAAAGGCTTACTCCTGATGAAATTTTCTGCGAACTACAACGGTTTGCTGGAGGTGATCTTGTTCCTGATCCAGCAACTCAAAGCTCAGTATTAGCCGTAATTGCTTACCTTTTTGAACGATGTCACATTTATGAAGCATCAAGAGTATTGACAGAAGAATGATACTACCGTCAAAACAGATTAATCCGACTAAAGCACTTATTGCGGTAGGTGGAGAAGTTCTACGCATGCTAGACGAGCCAAAGACGGTTTCAAGGCTATGGACAGAGTTAAAGCGATCCTATACTGTAAAATACGGGAACACGATAATAACCTATGATTGGTTTGTTTTATCCTTGGATTTGCTATATACTATGAATGCAATAGAACTTATCGACGGAAGAATTCGGAGAGTCAAACAGTGATACACCGAATTTACAGTGATATGCCAACATTCAAAAGCCTGTCTTTTAAGCCAGGTCTTAACATCTTGTTGGCTGAAAAATCGCCTGGGGCTTCAGAAAGACAAACACGTAATGGTGCAGGAAAGACGAGTCTTATCGAGATCATACATTTTCTCATGGGAGCGGATCGCCATGCACTGTTTAAATCAGACCTGTTTAAAGAATATTATTTTGGTATGGATATTGACATCCGAGGAAATAAGCTTAGTGTAGAAAGATCTGCTCAAAAATCCAGTGATGTCAGAGTACGTGGTGACCTGTCTAGTTCCGGATTAGACGTTAACGATCAAAAATCCTTCGGCGAAAGTTCATTAGGGATTGTCATTTCGAATAACTATTGGAAAGACTTTTTGGGTCAAGCTTTTTTTAATCTCGATCCTATGGTAGATGAGCAAAAATTTGGGCCTAATTTTAGGATGCTTTTCGCATATTTTGTAAGGAGACAAATGTCAAATGCATTTATCAGCCCGTATAAGCAGTCCGATATGCAACAAATTTGGGATCAGCAAGTAGCGATATCTTATCTTTTGGGTCTTGACTGGACAATACCTCGTGATTGGCAATTAGTGCGTGAGCAAGAAAAGGGGCTAAAAGAGCTTCGTAAGGCTGCTGATGGAGGAACTTTAAGCGAGGTTATTGGAACAACTGCTGAATTACGTACCCAAATGGTCATTGCAGAAGATAAAGCTCGCCGATTACGGGAACAACTTAACTCTTTTCAAGTGCTTCCTCAATATCGAGAGATTGAGATAGAAGCTTCGCGTATAGGCAGGCAGATTGGGTCGTTGTCTGATGATAATGCTATCGATAATGCGCTAATTGAAGAACTTGAGCTATCTTTGCGCAATGAACTTGATCCGTCTTATGAAGATCTTGCACAGCTATACGAGGAAATTGGGGTTGTACTTCCTGAGATCGTATCACGACGGTTCGATGAAGTTCGTATATTTCACGATTCGATTGTTCGTAATCGCAGAACTTATCTTGAGGGTGAGATTGCAGCTTCACGACAGCGTATTGAAGATAGAAGAAGAACACAAGAGACACTGAGTGTACGACAAATGGAACTCATGTCACTACTTCGTTCATATGGGGCGCTAGAACAATTTGCCCAGTTACAAACGGAATATGCCCGAACTGAAAGTGAAGCCGAGGGTATCCGAAAGCGTTATGCTGCTGCGGAACAGTTAGAGGGAAAAAAAACACAACTCGGCATAGAACGAACCCAGTTATTACGTCGTCTTCAGCAAGATTATAGTGAACAGCGCGAAGCTTTGCAACGTGCAATTCTTGCATTTGAACAAATTTCTAATGCACTTTATGAACAAGCTGGAAGTTTGACAATAGTAAAATCTATAAATGGACCTTTATTTGATATTATAATGCCCGCATCAAAAAGCAAGGGTATTAGTAATATGCAAATTTTCTGCTTTGATATGATGCTGATGCGTTTATGTAGTGAAAGAGGGATTGGGCTAGGTTTTTTAGTCCATGATAGCCACCTATTTGACGGTGTAGATGAGCGACAGATTGCAAAAGCATTGGAAGTAGGAAATGCAATCACTCAAGAAATTGGAATACAATATATTGTAACAATGAATTCAGACACATTACCACGTACCTTGGTGAGAGAGTTCGATCTAGATAAGTATATACTTCCTACAATGTTAACTGATGCGACAACCACAGGCGGTTTATTCGGTATACGATTCGACTAAAGCAGCCCAACCCCGCCTCGCAGCCGCCCCCCCTAGCGCGGGCGCGACTTGGGCCGCAAACTGCGGCGTTCTCGCGCAATCCTCACGCGCAGTGACTCAGCCTCGTTCAACCCGATCATTCTACCGCTCGACGCCGAACATCCGCAGTTTGCTGGTGCCCGTCGTGCCATGCGCGAGTCCCGATCCAGACGCCTGTCAGCGAGTCGGCTATATGGTCACGTTCGGCGGCATTGAGACGCCATGTCCGGCTTTCAGCTATCGGCTATCGGATTTGGTATGATACACTATACGTATTCGTTCGATTAGCTGGCGTTGTATGGAGGTGCGACCATGACACAAACAAACAGCGCAACCATTGACGCTCTCGCACGTGTGGCCGAACATGGGAAAGCTGAATTGATTGATGGGGTAGTTGTTGAAATCTCGCCGACAGGTTTTCTTCCGAATTATGTCGCGGGCGAAATTTATTCCAGCTTGCGCGAGTATGCCCGACGTACAAGGAGCGGATACGCAATCGGGGACAATGCTGGCTTTGTTGTTCATTTACCACACCGCCAATCCTTCAGCCCAGATGCTGCATTCTATACGGGCCTGCCCACAGGCATGCGCTTTCTTGAAGGTGCGCCTGTTTTCGCGGTGGAAGTACGAAGTGAAAACGACTACGGGAAACAAGCAGAACGTGAGCTTGCCGAGAAACGTGCAGATTATTTCGCAACTGGCACGCTCGTTATATGGGATGTTGATGTGCTAAGTGATGACATTGTCCGTGTTTATCGGGCAGATGCGCCGGAAATACCAACCATTTACCGTCGTGGCGATAGCGCGGAGGCAGAGCCTGCCGTTCCTGGCTGGTCGTTAGCAGTTGATGACTTGTTTCCCTATTATCCGACAAGTACGCAGCAATAGAAGACCTCGCCCGGCCCCACGTTACCACAAGTGAGCTTGAGGCTGGCTATGTGGCGATGGCCGCCGATGAGTCCCGCGAAGCCGCAGCGTTGGAGTGGAGCGAAGGAACAGAAGGAGGCACCCATGGCTGGGATCAAATTTGAACAAGTCTGGAAGCGCTTTGCTGAAGTCACTGTACTCAAAGATCTCAATATTGATATTGGTGACGGCGAATTTCTTGTGCTGGTCGGACCTTCGGGCTGCGGTAAGTCTACTGCGTTGCGCTGCCTCGCTGGCCTTGAAGAGATTAGCGAAGGTAACATCTGGATTGGTGACCGCGTTGTGAATGATGTGCCGCCTAAAGACCGCGATATTGCGATGGTCTTCCAGAGCTACGCGCTCTACCCCCACATGAGTGTCTACGACAATATGGCCTTTGGGCTTAAATTACGCAAGGTGGCGCGCCAAGAGATCGAGCAGCGGGTCAAAGAGGCTGCCGAGATGCTCTCGATTGGCCATCTGCTCGACCGAAAGCCCAAAGCTCTCTCTGGTGGCCAACGGCAGCGTGTCGCCCTTGGGCGTGCAATTGTCCGCGATCCCTCCGTCTTCCTTATGGACGAACCGCTCTCCAATCTCGATGCGAAACTGCGTGTTCAGACCCGCGCCGAGATTAGTAAGTTGCACCAGCGTCTCAAGACCACCTTTATCTATGTGACCCACGACCAAACCGAGGCGCTAACCATGGGTACGCGCATTGCGGTGATGCGCGACGGCATCTTGCAGCAGCTCGATACGCCCCAGAATCTCTACGATCAGCCGCAGAATATGTTTGTCGCTGGTTTTATTGGGAGCCCCGCGATGAATTTCTTCGAGGCTAAACTTGAGCAGGCCAACGGTGGATTGGCCGTCGTGGTAGGCAACGAGTTTGTCGTGCCTGTGCCCAAAAGCAAAGCCACGAAGATCGGTAGCCATATTGGTAAAAGTGTCAGCTTCGGCATTCGGCCCGAAGACATCCATGATGCCGACTATATTCCGCGTGGCGTAGACGAGAATGCGCGGCTCACCACCATGGTCAATGTGATCGAACCGATGGGTTCGGAAGTCTACGCCTACATCGAAAGCAGCGGCAAAGAGTTCATCGGGCGGCTCGATCCGCGCACCAGTGCGCGCACTGGCCAGCATGTTGAGATTGTTCTCAACATGGACAAGATGCACCTCTTCGACCGTGAGACGGAGAAGGCTCTGGTGTAGCAGTGGATTGGGGGGGTATACCATTGTAGATTGCAGATTGTAGATTGCAGATTGCCGAACATGGCGTTCCAATGGGCTTTAGCGTTGTTGATCATGCGGCATGTTCTAAGGGTAAGCGGCGAGGCTCTCGCCGCTTCGCCTTACCCATCCTCCACCCGATACAGCATCCATGCTATGCTATAAAGGTTAACCTCAATCATAGCTTTAAGGATGTACGTTCATGCACAATTCTGGTTCGCTGATGGAACATGGCTCTCAGCCCCCTATGCGCCTCTTGCCCTTTGGTGTGGGCGCACTGCTCTTTACGCTCTTCTTTCTGCTCGGTAACAATGTTGGTGGTGAGTTGGGCAGTTTTATGATGGCCAGCACCAATGTGATGCCCTTTGCCATCCTCGCCATCCTCGCCTATCTGGCTGGCAAAAGTCCCGATTGGGCTTGGTTTGCAACCGGCTTTTGGCTAGTTGTGATGATCGCTGGGCTTGCGCTGATTACGCTGGGCTTGAGTATCGCCGCGTTGACTGAGGGGGCGCTGCTTGACCCGCAGACGCCGCCGCAGTTTGTGCCCGGTGGGCTACTCAGTATGGCGCTGATTGGTTTGGGCATCCTTGTGAGCTGTACGCTTGGTCTGCTGCTGCTGATTACGCCGCTACGCGAAGCCTTGGCCCGTATGCTACCCTTTGATCCGAGTTCGTTTGTGCATACGACGGCGCTCATCGCGGTGCTTGTGATCAGCCTGATCTGCTTCATGCCGTTGCTGGTCCTCGGTTCACCGCCCCTGCTGCAACTCGTGGATGTATTGGTTGATGGAGACGCAGACGAAGGACTGCAACTGCGTGAAACAGTCTACGGCCTGATTTGGACCATTCCAGCGGCATTGTTGGCAGTAGGCTATGGCATTCGCCGCAATCTCACCAACGCGCTCCTACGTTTAGGGCTGGTCAAGCCGAGCATGCGCCAAGTCGGGGGCGGCGTGGCGCTTGCCCTGCTGCTGGTACTTGTGGTGCAACTGCTAGGCGCTGGCCTTGATTGGCTTTGGGAATTGTTGGGCTGGCCAGTGACCGACACCGAAGCCTTTACGGAGTTGCTGGCCTATGCCATGAACCCACTTGGTGCCGTTGTCATCGGGGTTAGCGCCGGTCTTGGCGAGGAACTTGCGGTGCGTGGTGTGCTGCAACCACGCATGGGCATTCTGCTCTCTAACCTCTTCTTCGTCAGCCTCCACGCGCTTCAGTATAACTGGGATGCCCTGCTGATTGTCTTTGTGGTTGGCCTTGTATGTGGAGTGGTACGCAAATATAGCAATACGAGTACTGCCGCAATTGTCCATGGGGTCTACAATTTTACACTGATTATGTTGAGTATAGGCTTGGAGGGCTAGGGTTAGCAGATTGTAGATTGGAGATTGGAGATTGGAGATTGGAGATTGGAGATTGGAGATTGGAGATTGGAGATTGGAGATTGG
>NZ_NQWI01000172.1 GCF_002532535.1 Candidatus Viridilinea mediisalina | reverse complement strand
CACCGCGCCGCTGGCTCGGTGGTTGAGCCTGCCGAAACCAGCCTGTCGAAGCCAAGCGGCGCGGCCCAGAGCTTTTTTGCGCTAACAAACACTTGCCGGAAGTGCTCTTTAGCGCACACCCTGGCCATAGGTACGCAGCACCCGCACGCGCACACTTGCACGGGGGGCATCGGGGCGTTTGGTTAGCCAATCGGCGGCCCGTTCAGGGCCTAAGTAGCGCTGCGCGAGGCGCGAGCGCAATTCAGGGTCAACCGGCTCGACGGTGGCTTGGCCACTGAGCGTCAGGTAGCGCGTGCTATCCTCAATGGTGACACTAATCGTTGGGTTGCGGCGCAGATTGGCCGCCTTGACGCTGCCTGCACCAATACCAAAACGGATCTCATCGCCCTCAAGCAGATACCAGACCACCGTTTGTTGAATGCTTCCATCACCATTGAGAGTTGCAATCACCGCATAATGGCGACCCTCAAGAAAGGCACGTTGTGCCGGACTAATGATCGTTTCCTGGCTCATGGGCCTCCTTAAACAGCGCAGCATACTCCCTTTATTGTACCCCAACTCTGATCCTCTGGCAGAGGAGAATGGTGGCTGTCGGTGGGGGCGTGGGGGTGCGGCATAGAAGCTTCCGCACGCATCCTTTTGTTGTGTGTTGGCGGCTTCGCCGCCAACACACAACAAAAATACCCATTTTCCCCAAATGTCATCAAAGATTCACAATCTACAACCAGAGACTTACGTAAAGGGGGTTGACTTTAACCGTTGCATAATGATATAGTACCTGCGGCAAGCTAAATGGGGTGCCAAGATCGCGCCCCTGGATTGTGTGAAAGGCTGTGGGGTTAGCGTCCTATTGCGCTCGGCCCGGTCTTTGTGCCAAACGGCACCACACATGGTTACGAGGGGCCAGAGTGGGACGACAAAACCTGCTCCGGCCCCCTTAGTTCTCTAGCTTGGCTACGATAGACCTTAGTACGTCGGGGTGTGGCGGGAAAAGATCCTAAGGAGCTGTCTGATAGAGTTAGTGGGCACGCGTTGGAGTGCCGGCTTTAGTCGGCTGAAGTCGGCACTCCAACGCGCCAGTTCATGGCCTTTTCAGATAGCCTCTAACGTACTGTACAGGTCGTATGGTAGCCTGATGGTGGGTGAGGCTTAACATCTTGTGTATCATGTTCATACACCGCCTATCCTGTTGGTATGGAATAGGGATGTTGGGCGTTACCTGGATACGAGAATGCTTACGCAGAACGATTGCTGTACACAGGAGTCGGGGTCGATGAGCGAGCGATTGCTAGAACTGGCGCGCGTGCGCGGCTATATCACCTATGGCGATATTCTTGAAGCCTTTCCTCATCCTGAACTCTACGTGATTGAGGTTGATCAGCTCTACGCGCAGCTTCAGGCCGAGGGGATCAAGGTGGTCGAGTCGGCTGCCGATCTCGTGCAAAATGGTCTTACAGGTGATGATGAGCCGCTGCATGAACCCGATTTGGCCGACATCGCTTTTGATGATCCTGTGCGTATGTACCTCCAGGAGATTGGTCAAGTGCCGTTGCTCACCGCCGAGCAAGAGGTTGAATTGGCCAAGGCAATGGAATCTGGCGATGCCGCACGAGGCTGTTTGGATCGTGAGGAGTATGTGGGCGGGCGTGAACGCTTGCAGCTTGAACGGGTTTTTGCCCGTGGCCAAGATGCACGCCAGCATCTCATTCAGGCCAACCTGCGCCTTGTGGTTTCCATTGCCAAGAAGTATACCTCTTATGGCCTGACCATGATGGATCTGGTGCAAGAGGGGAACATTGGACTCATGCGCGCAGTCGAGAAATTTGACTACACCAAGGGGCATAAGTTTAGTACCTATGCCACATGGTGGATTCGTCAAGCCATTACGCGTGCGATTGCCGACCAGAGTCGCACGATTCGCCTGCCTGTCCATATGGGCGAGGCGATTAGTCAGGTCAAACGCACCAGCCATAAGCTCCAGCAGTCAATGCAGCGTGAACCTACGCCCGAAGAGATTGCTGAAGCCATGGGCATCGGTGCGGCTAAGGTGCGCCGCACCCTCGAAGCCAGTATGCATCCGCTTTCGCTCGAGATGCCGGTGGGCCAAGAGGGCGAAGGGCGTATGGGTGACTTCATTGAGGACGAGCGTATCTCGACGCCCTCTGAGGCTGCCGCTGCTGCAATGCTGCGCGAACAGATCGAAGAGGTGCTGCAGAAGCTGCCCGAACGCGAGCGTAAGATCATCCAGTTGCGCTATGGCCTCAAAGATGGGCGCTACCGCACCCTCGAAGAGGTTGGGGTTGAGTTTGGGATAACACGCGAACGCATTCGCCAGATCGAGGCGGTTGCTCTGCGTAAACTGCGCCATCCCCACCTTGGGAAGAAGCTGCGTGGCTATTTGGATTAGGAGTGATACCAAAGCCGATAGCCGATAGCCGATAGTTGAAAGCCGGACATGGCGTCTCAATGCGCTAGGCTGGCTTCGACAGGCTCAGCCACCGCGGTGGCTGAGCCTGTCGAAGCCACCGCGAGGTCGCCTGCCAACCCAAGGCTTTTTCGCGCTAACAAAGAGTTTTTTGGGCGCGGCTTCGCCGCCTCCAAACCCCCGCCGTGAGCGTATAATAGACATAGCATGACTCGGAGGTCTCTATGTCTATTGAAACCTTTCGCGACCAGACGCGCCAAATTCTGGAGAATCTGCTCACCGAGACGCCGAAGGCCGATCGGGCTGAGTTGCTTGAAGCGTATACGGAAGTGATTACCCGCTTGCACGCGGTTGAATCGCACCAGTTGCTCAATGAGGTGCTGGATGATGCGCGTACCCGCCTTGATGCGCGCCTCTCGCCTGATCCCGTGCGCCAGACTCTTGCCGGGGTGCAGACAACGATTCAGGATATCTGGAATTCGTTGTGGAAGTGATACCAATTACCCTTGAACATGTCGCATGATCAAGAACACTAACACCCATTGGGACGCCATGTTCTGCAATCTGCAATCTGCAATCTACAATCGTAAATGGTATGACGCCCCCGTTGAAGCTTGAACGCGGAGCCCTTGTGGTGACGGTGTCCGCGACGCTGACGCCCGAGGCGCTCAATGTTGCGCTTGCCCACCAGCAACTCTTTTTGCCGCTTGAGCCGTTGCTGCCCGACTTGAGTCTGGCGACGCTGCTGGCGCGTAATGCCGGTGGCAGGCGGCGTTTGCGCTATGGCCCCTTGGGGCGCTATCTGCGTGCGGCCCTGCTTGAGGATGCCAACGGTACCCATGTAATGCTGGGTGGCCCTACGCTCAAGCGGGCCACTGGCTATGGCCTTTGGCGGGCGCTGGCTGGCGGCGAAAGGTTGGCCCTGGGGCGGCCTCTAAGCCTGACGTTGAGCTTGTGCCCCCTGCCGCCAGTGCGGGCGCTGCGGCTGCTGCGTTGTGCCAATCTGGCTGCTGCTTGTCGCCTGGGCGTCCGCCTCGATGCTGCTGGGTTTGCCTTGAGCGCCTTGGCTTTTGCCCGTAACCACACAGGTGCCGGATTGCTGCTCGCTGAATTGGAGCAGCATGGGGCGGTTGTGGCGCGCCAGTTGGAAGAGTTGGATCAGTTGGCGCAGGCCGAAGGCGCTGAACTGTTGGCTACACCAGAGCATCCCTGGGCGATGTGGGAGGCTTTGGCGGCTACTCAGGTGGCACTAGGTTCCTCCCACACGCTCGATCTGACCCTGCCGCGTGGCCACCTTGCTGGCTTTGTGGCTCAGGCTGAACGGGCAGCCCAACACTATGGTTCTACCATCCAGCTCTGGGGCGATGCGGGGCTTGGGGCCTTGCACCTCGTGGTTCCTGATGAGGGGCTAGGCCAAACCCCGCCGCCTGATGGCTCTGTGCAAGCCTTGCTTGCTACCATTCGGGCGCTGGCACAGCGGGTCGGGGGCCAGTTGGCAACCGAGTTGGGCGTTCATGCGCCTGTTGCTCCGCCGGAATTGGTAGCACCACCACTGCTCCATGAATCGCGGGCTTCCAGTCCACGAAGACCAGACGAGGGCGTGCCGCCCGCATTCCCAGGTTTGCGCCTTAGCCCAACGCTGAATAGTGACCGTGCCGCATGCGCGTTTCCCACAGATCAGTTCCGTGCCATTGTGGGCCCGCGCTACCTGCTGACCCACCCGGATGAGTTGGCATGCTATGAGCTTGACGCTTCGATTGCCCAACCAGCAGGGGCGGCCCTTGCGGTGGCCATACCGGGCAACACGGCTGAAGTTGCGGCCCTGGTACGGCTTGCCGCTACTCATGGTATTCCGCTGGTCTGTCGTGGCGCTGGCAGTGGCCTAGCGGGCGGCAGTGTGCCCAGCCCCGGGGCGCTGGTGCTGGCACTTAATCGCCTTGATCAGATTGAAATTGACATAACGCAACAGGTTGCCCGCGTTGGTGTGGGCGCAACGACAGCGGAGGTGCAGCGGGCCGCCGAAACGCAGGGGCTCTGCTACCCGCCTGATCCCTCAAGCCAGATTGTTGCGACCATTGGGGGCAATCTGGCATGCAACGCCGGAGGGCCGCGCTGTGTGAAGTATGGTGTCACTGCCGACTATCTGCTCGCTGTGACCGCTGTGCTGGCCGATGGGCGAGTAGTGCAGTGGGGCGACGGGCTTATTGGGCAGGGCTGTGACCAGAGTTTGGCGCAGTTGCTCGTTGGTTCCGAAGGGACGCTCGCGATCATCACGGGGGCAACCTTGCGCCTGATTGCGGCCCCGCGCACCCGCCGTACTACGATGGCGCTCTTTGCCAGCCTTGAGGCTGCCTGTGCCACGGTGGAACAGATCAGGGCTGCTGGGCTTGTGCCGGCGGGCATGGAGTTGATGGATGGGCCATGTTTGGCGGCGGTTGAAGCCTATATCGCCCTTGGCTTGCCGCATGACACGGGGGCTATGCTGCTGCTGTTGGCCGATGGTGAACCAGAAGCGGTGCATGCGGAGACACAACACCTTGCCGACCTAGCGCATCAGGGCGGCGCTACGCTCGTTGAGAGCGCCCGCACCCCCGCCGATGAAGGGCTGCTCTGGCAAGCGCGGCGGGCTGTTTCGATTGCCTTGACGCGCTTGCGCCCACGGCGGCTTGGCGAAGATATCTGCGTGCCGGTTACGCAGATCGCTGCGTGTGTCGCGCACATCAATGCGATCTCGACCACCTACGGGCTCCCAATTGTCGTCTTTGGGCATGCTGGCGATGGCAACTTGCACCCCAACATCCTCTTTGATCCAAGCGATCCCGACGAAATGGCGCGGCTCTGGCCGTGTGCCCACGCGGTCTTTGCAGCGGCCCTCGCCGTTGGCGGGACGCTCTCTGGCGAACATGGCATCGGCAGCTTAAAGCGCCCCTTCATGGCCCAAGCGCTCAGTGGCGGCGAACTCGCCGCACAGCGGCGCATCAAAGCCCTATTTGATCCGTTGGGTTTGCTGAATCCGGGTAAAGTGCTACCGTAGCCGTTCTCGTGCATTTTTGCAACGAACGAGAACAAGAGCGTCTAAGGTGCAACACCAGAGGGGGCACGGTTTACCGTGCCCCCTCTGGTAACATCTGGTGGACCCAAGCGGGATCGAACCGCTGACCTCAACACTGCCAGTGTTGCGCTCTCCCAGCTGAGCTATGGGCCCTAATAACGTGGACACACGGGGATTCGAACCCCGGACCTCGACAGTGCGATTGTCGCGCTCTCCCAACTGAGCTATGTGCCCGCAACGGGGAGTAGTATAGCAGGGGTTGGGGGCAATGTCAAATAAAAACCCGAAAATCCGAAAGGCCGAAAGCAAAGCTAGGCTTTGAACACTGGTAAGCTAAAGCAGAAGCGCGTTTCTGTGCCGGGGCTACTGGTTACCGTAAGGTTCCCTCCGTGCAGGCGTACCAGTTCGCGGGTGATGGCGAGGCCGAGGCCGCTGCCACCACTTGCCCGTGAGCGGGCGCGATCAGCGCGGTAGAAGCGGTCAAAGATGTGGGGTAGCTCCTCGGGCGCAATGCCTACGCCGTTGTCTATGACGCTGAAACGAATCTGGGTGGGGCCATCAGGTTCGGCTGTGAGGCGCACGCTGCCACCGGCTGGCGTATAGCGCAAGGCGTTACTCACGAGATTGTGGAAAATCTGAGCGAGACGTTGTGGATCGGCATGCAGTGGGGGCAATGCTGGCGCAACGTCGGCAGCCAAACTGAGCGTTTGGCTGGCGGCGAGTTCAGCGAAGAGCGCCACTTCTTGGTCGAGCAGTGCGGCTACATTCACCGCTTGCCGATGGAGGTCAAGCCGGCCCGCCTCGGCCAACGAGAGATCGCGCAGGTCGTCTACCAAACGCCGCAGCCCAAGGGTCGTCTCGTAGATCGTGGTAACCTCCCGCTTATCGAGGGGGTAGACATCATCAAGGATGGCGCGCAGGTTGCCTTGCACCACGGTGAGGGGGGTACGTAGTTCGTGGGCAATATCGGCAACCATTTGGCGGCGCTGTATTTCGCCCGCCTCAAGAGCCCCGGCCATCTCGTTGAAGGCCACGGCTACCGCCTGCACCTCAGTGGGGCCACGCGCAGGCACCCGTTCGTTCAGGTGTCCTTGGGCAATCCGCCGCGCTCCGTTGGCGAGGCGCTGCAAGGGGGCCGCAATGCCACGAGCGATGAGCAGCCCTAAGATGAGACCGAGGCCGCCAGCGAGCAGCCCGGCACTCCAGATGGCACGGTTGAGCCCCTCAAGAAAACTCTGGGCCGCCAGCGGAAGCGCCGCACCCCGGCTCGTAAGCACCAGTACATAGCCTACCGTCTCGCCTTCGACCATAATGGGTATGGCATCGTTGTAGCGTGTGCGTTCCAGGTTGAATGTAGCGCCAAGTCCTTGTGGATCGGCAACAACCCGACCATGGCGGTCGGTCAGCATGATGTTGCTACTCATCGGCGATCCCGGCCCCGGCCCAGCCCCACGTCCAGCCCCACGCAGAGAGGTCATGCCTGTTTCAACTCCGACCCACGAGTCGTTGGTTGCGTAGTGGCTCGCCAAGCGATCCAGGAGGCCACTCTCTAGCACTTGGCTACGTGCCACATAGCCCCGAAAGCTCTCGGCAACGCTGCGTTGAGCCACGAATGCCACTGTGAAGATGGCCACGCAGGTGACCAGTGCAAAACCAAGGGTGAGTTGTAACCAGAGGCGATCCATAGCATACCAGTGACGAGTGACGAGTGACGAGTGACGAGTGATGAGTGACGAGTGACGAGTGACGAGTGACGAGTGACGAGTGATGATTAAGGGAGGCAGAAACTTTTAATTACCCCAGCAGCCTGTCATGCTGAATAGTCCATGGGCGGTCATCGTAGTGCCGACTTTAGTCGGCTGAGGTCTTTGGCAGCGATGGGAAGCCGACTAAAG